>NZ_DASYJG010000040.1:0-56668 GCF_035996765.1 Baekduia sp. | reverse complement strand
CCCCCCCCCCCCCCCCCCCCCCCCCGCCGCGCTGACCTACGTGCGGGCGACGCCCTCGCGAGCGGCCTGCACGGAGTCCTGGGCGCTGCCCTTGAGCGCCTCGGCGTGCTCTGAGCCCTGCTCCTGCGCGGTCTGCCTGGCCGCGTCCGCCGCGCTGGAGGCGGTCTCGGAAACCACGGCCTTGCCGTGCTCGAGCGCCTCCTGGCCGGTGTCCTTGATCTGCTCCTTGACCTGGTTGGCCATCGGGCCGAGCTTCTCGTCCTCGACCTTCGTCGACGGGATCAGCATGCCCGCCAGGAACCCGACGGCGACCGCGCCGACGGCGAGGCCGAGCGGGTTCTCCTGAGCGACGCCGACCGCTTGGCGGGCGCCGTGCTTGACGTCGCCGGTCGAGGGCGTCGCACCCGTCACCTTGTCCTTGACCGCTCCGACTTTGTCGCTCGCGCGAGCCTTGACGTCGGTCTTGTAGCCGAGCGCGTCGACGGTGTCGCCCATCCGCTCACGGGTGTCTTCGATGTCCCTGCGGATCATGTCCGGGTCTTGGCCCATCGCACGTCCTCCTTCACGGTTTCGACGGTTTGTGGTGCAGGCGGCGTCGCCTGCTGGATCTTGCTCTTGCCCTGCAGCGCCAGTACGCCCGCAACGGCCGCCCATACGGCGGTCATGATCAGCGCGGCCAACCAGAACGCCATCGCGGTGTCCAGCACCCCGATCAACGTCGCCGTCAATGCCCCGAGCGTGAGCAGCCCAGCGACGCCGGCGCCACCGAGCATTCCCGCGCCCGTACCGGCGCGCTTGCCCTGCCGCTCGAGCTCCGCGCGCGCCAGTGCCAACTCCTGCCTGACCAGCGTCGACGTCTCTTCAGAGAGCTGCCTGAGGAGGTCGCCGATCGGCTGATCACGCAGTTCGGAATCCTGGTGGCCGGCCATCAGATCACCCCGGTCGACGGTGCCCCGCCCGGCCGCTCGGGCGGCGCCGGCGGGGCGTCAGCACCGCCGCCGGCGTTGCTGACAAACCGCGGCTCATCGGGTTGCGTGGGCCGCGGCAACGCGCTGCGGTCGGGGGTCGCCGTGGCGGCGCTGCGGGCCTGGTAGCGGTCGCTGCTTGACGCCTTCAAAAAGCGCGAGGCGGCGAACCCCAGCGCGAGGCCACCGGCGGCCACAGCCCACGGATTCTTGCGCGCCGCGTCCTCGACGTCGTGCAGGATCTTGTCGGCATCGGACTCGCTGAGCCAACTGCCTGCGCGTTCGACGTGATGGGCGGCGTGGTCGGCCAGCTTCGCCGGACCGTCCTTGCCCTGCTCGCGCAGCTGATCGCCCACTGCGCGCAGGTCGCCACCCTGCTCGCTGACCTTGCGGCCCGCATCGGTCGAACGCTGATCGATCTGACTGCGGACCTGATCACGCGCCTGGCCCGCAGCCTGCTGCGCCTTCTCCTGCGCCTGCCCGGCGACCTCGGTCGCCTTGTCTTTGACCTGATCGCCGGTCCCGGCGTCGGTCTGTGTCATTGCTCCTCCAAGGGGTTGCGGATGATTCTCTGTCGCGGGCTCCCCGACCGCCTTGAGGGGCAAACGAGACATTTCGTGGTGCATAAGGCCGTGAGCCGGGGATGAAGTGAAACATGGCCCGTGAAACCTCTGAGCGAGGATTCACCCGCGACCGTCAGGCATCCGACCGTCGCGCTGATCGTGCTGCTGGCGGCCTCGGCGCTCTTCGCGCTGTACGTGGCCAACTTCGCCTCCTACAACAAGACCTACGGCGCGCTGGGCGGCGTGATCGCGTTCCTGGTGTGGTTGTGGGTTACCAACCTCGCGGTCCTGCTCGGCGCCGAGCTGGAGCGTGGCCGCGAACTGGCGGCCGAGCAGCCTGCGGAGAACGAGCTGCAGATCGAGCTACGAGACGACCGCAAGGCCGACGGCATCAGGCAACAGGCCCGCGAGGCGGTGAGCGATTCATGTCAGGCGCTACCCGCCCGCCTCGGGCACCAACACGTAATTCGCACACGGGCCGTCAGCGCAGAGCCGTCGTGCGTCGCCACCGGCGGTCGCGCAGCAGCGCCCGCGCCGCCCCCCGCCCGCTCATGCCGTGCACGGCGCCACCGGGATGCGTCGAGGCGCCTGCGACATACAGCCCCTTCACGGGGGTCCGGTAACGGGACAGCTGCGGTGAGGGACGGAACACCAGCTGCTGGTCGAGCTCCATCGTGCCGCCGCCAAGGTCGCCGCCGACCATGCTGGGGTTCTCGAGCTCGGTCGCGCGCGGAGACCGCATGGCTCGTGCCAGCACCTGCCCGCCGAACCCCGGGGCAAACCGCTCCAGCTGGGCCTCGATGCGCTCGGCGACCTCCTCGTCGTCGAGCTTGTAGCGCGACGGCACGTGAGCGTAGACGTACAAGGTGTGCCGGCCGTCAGGCGCGCGCGTGGGGTCGTGCAGCGACTGTTGGCCCACGACGAGCGCCGGACGCTCCGGCACGTCGCCGAGCGAGGCGGCCTGCGCAGCCGCGCTCAGCTCGGTCAGCGATCCGGCCACATGCACGACGGCTGCCGCGCGCGGCTCACTCGCCGTCCACGGGACAGGTCCGGTCAAGGCGTAGTCCAGCTTGAACGCGCCGGTGCCGTAGCGCCAGGCACCCAACCGGCGCTCGAGACGTCCCGGCAAGTCGCCTGGCTCCAACATCCGCATCAGTGGCTGCATGCTGAGCGTGCTCACCACCCCACCAGCAGAGAGCTCCTCACCGTCAACGAGCCGCACGCCCTGGACCCGTCCCCGCGCAACGATGATCCGCTCCACCCGGGCCTCGCAACGCACCCGCGCGCCCTCTCGTTCGGCACGGGCGAGCAGCGCGTCGGCGACGGCGCCCATGCCACCCACCGGCAGCGGCCAACCGTGGCTATGGCCCAACACCTGCAACAACAGGCCGAACGCGCCGCTGCCCGCCGTCGACGGCGGCAGCCCGGAATGCTGCGCAGAGCCCGACAGCCAGGCGGTCGCGCGGCGGTCGCCGTCGAAGATCTCCAGTCCCAGCGCCTCGATCGAGCCGAGCATCCTCCGCACCCAGTCCAACCCGTCGCGACGCAGCGCTGCCGCCAACCGTGGCGGTCCGAGCAGCGGCGGCAAGGGAGCGAGGATCGTCTCCACCAGCGTGGTCGCGTGCGGCAGCAGCTCATCCATCGCTCGCTGCCAGCCGCCGCCCGCCGTCGCACCCAGGGAGGCGACGGTCTCCCCCACATCCCGCCGCAGCGCGACCGCGGTGCCATCCTCGAAGGGATGGGCCATCACGGTCGCCGGTGTGACCCAGCGCAGCCCCTCGCGCTCCAGCTCAAGCTCGCGCATCGCCGGCGAGGCGACGGTCATCGGCACGAACGCCGCGTGGTCGTCGTGGATGAAGCCCGGCAGCGTGCACGCCGAGGACGAGGTCGCCCCGCCGGGGCGTGCCGCGCCCTCCAGCACCGTCACGTCAACGCCCGCAGCCGCGAGCTGGATCGCAGCGACGAGGCCGTTGTGGCCGGCACCGATCACGAGGACACGGGTCATCACCGACGGCTACCCACCCGGACCGCTCGACAGCACATGACCGCGCGAAGCCACGGGTAACGCACGCAGGACATGGCTCGCAACCTCGCCACCTTCCCAGTCCCCATCAAGCAGGTCTTCGCCGTCCTGTGCGACCCCCAGACCTACGCCTACTGGGTCGTCGGCTCCGACAGCATCCGCGACGCGGATGCATCATGGCCCGCCGTCGGCTCCAAGCTACATCACCGCGTCGGCGTCGGACCGTTCAAGCTCAACGACAACACCGAGGTCCTCGAGCTCAGCGAGCCCATGCACCTCGTGCTCCAGGCGCGGGCTCGCCCGCTGGGCACCGCCCGCGTCGTCCTCGACCTCATCGACCTGGGCAACCGTACCCAAGTAACCATGGTCGAAGGTCCCGGCGACCGCTTCAGCCGCCTGCTGCACAACCCGATCGCCGACTTCCTTCTGCGCCGCCGCAACGACGAAGCCTTACGCCGCCTCGAGAAGCTGGCCGTCGAGCGCGGGCCGCAGGGGTAGAGCGATCTCGCTCAGCCTTCGGTCGCCGTCGCACCGTGTGGCGCGCCAACCGGCTTGGACTCCGGAGATCCGCGCTGGCGCAGGTAGACCGAGAGGATCACCATCGAGCCCACGGCCAAGAACTCCGACTGCCAGTTCTGCAGCGTGCGGTTCCAGAAGTCCGAGGTCGTGATGTAGGACAACCACGAAATCGGTGCTGACTGGTGGTCAAGCTGGTCGGCGTTGTAGTTGATGCGCCCGGTGATCGACTGCGCCAGCCACGACGCCACCCAGATCAAGGTCATCACCACCAACAGCGAGTTGGAGTAGATGGTCGTGCGGAGACCGTCGCGCTTTGCCCAGCGTGGCGAGGTCGGCTTGACGTGAGCGCCGAGGAGCTGCTGCTTATCGCTCTCACGGCCGACGTCCTCCGGCTTCTTGGATTCGTTGGAGCCGGTCTGGATCAGGTAGATCGTGGCGAAGATGTACAGGCTGAACTGCAGGTACTCCGATTGCCAGTTCTCCATGACGTCGGCCCAGAACAGCGCCGAGCTCACGTAGTGCCCCAAGGTGATCGGATCGCCCTGGTGCAAAAGCTGATCATGGTTGACCGTGGCATGGCCCGAGATCGCCTGGCCGATCAGCGTGGCGAGGAACAGCAGGCCGAAGCCCACGCTCAACCCGTTGTCCTTCAAGAAGCCGCGCACGTCAGTGCCCCACGATCCCGACGGCGATCGCGTAAGCCAGGCCACCGACAATGCCCGTCAGGTAGATGATGAACATGGTTCGGGTCCCGCGCATCAGGCTTGCTCCTCGCACTTGTAGGGACCCGGCCCGTCTGGCCGGCAGCCCAGCGCCTCTACGCGCCAGCCCTCACGGGTATCGCCGAGGAAGACCGTGTCGCCACCGGCAAACCGCACCTCTGCCGCGTCGGCGTAGACCCGGATAGCTGCGGGTGTGCGACCGTGGAGCTTCACCTTCAATACGGCTTTGGCGCACGGCGAACCGTGGTCGTCGACGAGCTGCGCGCGCAGGCTCGGGCTCATCTGCGCGCATGCCGTGGCACCGTCGTGGCGCTCCGTCGCCGCGTAGAGCGTCAACGCCGCCGCACGGGCTCGGTCGCGGTCGGCGCTGGTACCGCAACCGGCGCCGAGCACCACGAGCAGGAGGCACAGCAGGCAGACCGGGGCGCGAGACATAGCGCCCCGGTCATCACCCGGCGACGGTCAGTTCAAACGCGCCAAGCACCACTTGTCGGCGCGCTGCGGAGCGCAACTCAACCGCCGGCCTCCTGGCCGGCGAGCGCGAGCGACGCCCGGCGCACGGTCTCGACGTGCTCGCGCTGGACGCCGACGGCCCACCCCGCCAGCGCGCGGACGTCCTCGGCACCGATCGTCTCTGACATCTTCTCGACGATCTCCCAGTGACACAGCTCGCCCGCCTCGGCCATGCTCAGGAACTCGAAGCCATCGAGCGCCTCCTCCTCGTCGGCGAGGTAGGTCTCCATCATGTCGGTGGCCTCGCTCTTGGTCTCGCGCGCCATGTCGCGGATCGCGGTCTTCTTGCCATCGAGACCATCGATCAACTCGTCGGTGCGTCGCTCGGTCTCGGCCGCCTGCTCACGCATGCGCGACAGCTCTCCCGAAAAGTCCTCGGCATCCTCCATCTTGGCCACGGTGTCCGCCGCGGTCTGCGCAGCCTGCGCAAGCCCGAGCACCTCGGCGAGCTTCTCGTCCAGCGGGGTCAAGTCAGCCATCAGGGTCTCCTTGGGTAGGGGGTTGGATAGGGGCAGTACCCACGCGCCGGACCGGGCATCCGGCCAGCCGGCGCTAGACCGTGAGGGTCCGCAAGGCGCTCGCCGCGTCGGTCACATCTGCGCGCATGTTCAACGCCATCATCTTCAATGCGGCCTCGGCGAGGTTGGCGTGGATGTGGGCGACGGCGTCGCGCGGCACGGTGACGCGAAAGTGCCGGATGTAGGCGTCCAGCGCCGAGTACAGAATGCATTGCTCGGTGACCTGGCCGACCAGCACGAGGTGATCGACGTCGTGGCTGCGCAGCAGGTACTCGAGCTGGGTCGCGTAGAAGACCGAGTGACGCGCCTTGACCAGGAAAGGCACGTCGGAATCGGGCACGATCGGCTCGACCAGCGCCGCATCGGCGCCATCCAGCGCCCACTCGGCGAGCGCGGAGCGTCCGGCGGTCCAGTCGCCGTGGTTGTCGTTGACGTAGACGGTGAGCGCACCGCCCTCGCCGGCGCAGGCGATGAGGTCGCTCATGGTCGGCAGCACGGTTCGGACCGCGTCTCGCAGCGGCTCGGCGTCCTCGTGCTCATAGCGGTTGAGCATGTCGACGACGATCAGGGCGGGACGGGTCATGGCGCGCGACTACCCACCGCGGGCACGCTCCAGCCTCCTCCGTGCGCGACGTCACGTCATGGGTCCGTCGGCCAGCTTCGACCGAGACTGCATTCCTCGATCAGGGGTAGCCTTAAACGTGGAGCGGTTGCGGGTCGTTCTCAGACGGCACGCATGCCCTTCAGCGGCAACTGCAGGAGGCGAGCGCGCACAGCCGGGGCGCACTCAGACCCCTCAGCCTCACGCCCAATGCGCCGCGAAAGGCCGACCCAGCCATGCAACGACCCGTCCTGAGCGTCCGGCGATGAGCGTCTCCGACGAGGCGCCGTCCGCTGACGAGACCGTGATCCCGATCCAGGGTCAGGCTGCCCAGATCTCCAACGAGATGGTCCGCCTCTACAAGAGCCTGTTCGGCCGTGGCCCGACCCGGGCACGCACCAACTACGCCGGCCCCGACACGATCCTCGTCACGCTGGAGCACTCGCTGACGCCGGCCGAGCAGACGTTGGCCGAGATGGGCGAGCACCAACGCCTCCGCGACGTCCGCATGTTCTTCCAGTACGCGCGCGAGGACGACTTCCGTGACGTCATCGAGCGCGTCACCGGCCGCCAGGTCCGCGCGTTCATCAGCGGCATCGACACCAGACAGGACGTCTCGGCCGAGCTCTTCTACCTCCATCCCAGTCCCAGCGACTGACCGCGCCGCGCGCCGCGATGCGGGAGGCAGCGTAGACTGCCCGTACGCGAGTTCTACCCGGATCGAGGTCCGAGACGGGAGAGGAACGCGGGCCGCGCGGACGGTTCCTCCGTCTCTCTCCTTCTTTCGCGCGCGCTCGTTCCCCGGGAAGAGACGAGAACGGCTGCCGGACATGTCCAGCACCGAAGAGCACGCCTCAGAGACCAGCGGATCGCAATCCGCCGCGATCTCCCAAAGGGTCGTCAGGCTCCTGAGCGAGTACACCGGTCGCGGCCCGACCAAGGCCCGCACGACCATCAGCAGGGACCTCATCACCGTGGTGCTGGAAGACACCCTCACCAAGGGTGAGCGCAGCCTCGTCGCCAACGGCAAGGACGATCTGGTGCTCACGACCCGGTTCGCCTTTCAACAGACGATGCGCACCGACCTCGTGGCCGCCGTCCAGGACATCACCGGCCGCGACGTCGCCGCCTTCATGAGCGCCAACCACATCGACCCCGACATGGCCGTCGAGGTGTTCGTGCTCAGCCCCGAGGCCGGCAGCGGCGGTTACGGGTCCTCTTGAGCGCGCCGGCGCACGCGTCAAGCAGGCGCGAGGCCGCGTAAGCCCTTTAGAGGCCCCGCGTCCTCACGCCCTAAAGCGCCTGGCCGGGCGAACTTAATACCCTGGAAGCCCGGTGCCCTTCCGTCTACCTTCCCCAGCCGAGACGATGCAGAAACATCGGAGTTCGTTGGAACTCCTGGTCGGTGTGTGGTTGACGGAGACGAGCGAGCGCTCGCGCTCCCCGATGTCGTGTTGACATCCGTGCATGGCCGAAGACCTCGGGCGGGAAGCGCCCACTGCGTATGGCTCGCATGACCGGAGAACCGGACCGCAGCCGCACAGGTCGATTGGCCGGCCGCCGCGTCCTGATCACCGGCGCCAGCTCGGGCGTGGGGCTCGAAGCGGCCCGGGGCTTCGCGGCCGAGGGCGCGCGGCTCGCGCTCGTGGGCCGCTCCGAGGACACGCTGCGCCAGGTCATCGCCGAGCACGGGCTCGATGCGGTCGCGATCGCCGCCGATGTCACCGATCGTGAGCGCGTCGAGGCGGCAGTCGCCGAGGCTGTCGAGGCCCTCGGCGGCCTTGACGTCGTCGTCTCCAATGCGGGCGTGGCGGTCTTCGGCCACGTGCTGGAAGTCCATCCCGACGACTTCGACCGCACCGTCGCCGTCACGTTCACCGGTGCGGTCAACGTCATTCGGGCCACGCTCCCGCACGTGCGTGCCGCGCGCGGCACGATCGTCGCCACCGGCTCGCTGAACGCCCGGGTGCCGCTCCCGACGTGGTCCTCTTATGCCGCCGCCAAGCACGCGCTGCGCGGGTTCCTCAACAGCCTCGCCGTGGAGGAGCGGGAGCAGCGCAGCGGCGTCCGCGTGGCCATCGTCCATCCCGGTCCGATCGACACGCCGCTGTTCGCCCAGGCCTCCAGCGCCACCGGCATCCAGCCGCGCGTGGCGCCGGAGTCCTACTCGGCGGCGATGGTCGCCCAGGCGCTGGTCGAGGTCGCCATCCGGCCGCGCCCTGAAGTGGTGCTCGGCGGCGAGACCCGGCTGCTCGACCTGATGTTCTTGGTGGCACGCCCTGCGGGCGAAGGCGCGATGCTGGTCATCGACCGGTGGTTTCGCAGCGGAGACGCGCCCGCCGACCGCCCGGGATCGCTGTGGGTCGCGCCGCGACATCCGCAGAGCAGCGGCGGCATTCCCGCCCGCGACAGCCTCTTGGCGCCGTTCCAACTGGGGCGTCGCCTGCTTCCCGCCCCGGCGACCCCCTTGCGCTTCCTGAGCCACGCTGCGATCGCCGCCTGGCGGGCCAAGGGCATCGCGGGCGCCTTGCTCCGTCCCGCCACCGAGCAGCCGCCACCAACCGCAGGGCTGGCGGACGCGCCGCGTGACCGCCCGGCCCGTGCCGGAACGGTGACGCTCTGACGATCGCGCGCGACCAGGCGACGGATCGACGACGCCTGTCGCAAACACATCATCTCTCGCGCGGGCGCGCGCGAGAGACACGTCGAGAGACTGGGTACCTTCGCCATCATGGCCTCTTCGATCACCTTCATCCTCAAGAACCAGCCCGACGCCGATCGCATCCTCGACGCATTCGAGGAGCAAACGGGCCTGGCGTCTGAGAAGCCCGATGATCAGACGCGCGTCTATCCCCTGCAGGGCGACGACCACCGCGTCGAGGTCGTCCAGACGCTCACCGACATCGACGAGCACTGGAGCGAGCACCTCGCGCCCGAGATACCGGCCTGACCGCGAGAGGCGCTCGTCCGGGCGCCTACACGGTCCGCACTGAAGTACGATCCGCATCGGACGGAGCATGTTCAGGTGGACATGCGGCGGACTGAAGGTCGGTGCAGTCAGCGGAATCACGGGACCGAGGAGTTCTGGGGAACCGCGCCTCGCCGCGATCATCGCCTACGCGCCACCGCGCGGGACACCCTCATCCTGCCGACTGCTCCTTGCCCGCCGACGAATTCGCCATCCACCAACGCCGACGTGACGACGGGACGGTCGTGGTCTCGGTCATCGGTGAGCTCGATCTGTTCACCTGCCCGCGGCTGAGAGAGGTCCTCGATGGGCTTGCCGCTCGGAAGCGTGCGGTCGTGCTTGAGTTGCCGGCCGTCAAGTTCATGGACTCCACCGGGTTGAATCTGCTCGTCCAGGCCACCCGCGAGGCACGCCGCGACGGATGGAGCTTCGCCGTCGGACGCGACTTGTCTGAAGCCGTGTCGCGACTCTTTGACCTCGCGTCCATGCACGAGCACCTTCCGTTCGACGACGCTTCCTGAGCCGCGTCGCATCCCAGCTCAGCCGACGTAGGTAGGCGGGTCCGGGCCTAGCTGCACCGGTCCTCCCGTCGCAGCTTCTCGAGGGCGTTGCGCAGAAGGCGCGAGACGTGCATCTGCGACAGGCCGATGCGCTCGCCGATCTCGGCCTGCGTCAGGTCCTCGTCGAAGCGCAGCCGGAGGATCTCACGCTCGCGATGGCTGAGGTGGCGGACCAACCGCGCGAGCGTCGCCCGGTTCTCGGCGCCGTCAAAGCCGGCATCCGAGGTCCCCATGCATTCGCCGAGATCGGGCCCGTCATCGCCGCTCGCGGGCAGGGAGAACGACACGGCGTGGCGGGAGGCCAGCGCCTGCCGTGCTTCGAGCACGGAATCCTCGCCGAGCCCGGTGCGTTCGGCGATCTCTTCGATCGTGGGGCTCCGGCCGAGATCGGCGATCAGGGCGGTTGTCACGCGCTCGACGGCGAGCGCGTGGTCCTGAAGGTCGCGCGGCGGCCGGACGTTCCAGCTGCGATCACGGAAATGCCGGCGCAACTCGCCCGCCATCGTCGGGAGCGCATAGCTGCTGAACTCCGCGCCACGGGCCGGCTCGTACCGATCGATGGCCTTGAGCAGACCGACGCTCGCCACCTGCAGCAGGTCATCGAAAGGCTCGCTGCCACGGGCGTACTGGCTGGCGCTGTAACGCGCCAGCGGCAGATAGCGACGGACGAGCCGATCGCGAAGCTCCGGCGCCCGCGTGCGCGCATAGCGTGCCAACAGCTGGGCGTCGTCATGCGGTGATTGCGCACTAGGGCGCCGACCGGGGGTCGTCGAGGTGATTGCGTACAAGCGGAAAACCCCTTCAGAGATCGGGTCCAGATCCTGATGGGCGCCGTGGGGGCCGAGTCCAGCACCACACGCGTTCCCGTCCGACTCGCGAAGCGCCGCATGCAGATCGCCTGCAACGCGCTCCGTCCGCCAACGTACCGACGATGACGCCCACCTAAAACGGGTTGTCCGATTCCGGACTCCGGTTGGGCGCCCCGACACCCTCGCGATCATCCGCAGCCGACGCTCGACGGGCGCTGGGAGCACGCGTCGCTCGCGCCACACCCAGGCCGACCCCGCCAGCGCATCGGCCAGTCCCCCGAGGCGGCCGGGCGTCAGCGCCCGCAGGGTCGCTCCGGTCGCCACGCCCACAGGCCGGCGCAGCCACATCGTCCAGAGGTCGTTGCGCACGATTGCGCGCCGGCGTCCTCGCCGGTGCCCCGGGTGTGGATGATGGTGGGCGACGACGTCGTCGGCATACGAGGCGGTCCAGCCCGCCGTGAGCAGGTCCATGGTCAGCAGCGCCTCCTCGCCGCCGAGGCCGAACCGCTCCTCGAACCCGCCGACGGCCAGCAGCGCGTCACGCCGGAAGACGACGGCGCAGGCCAGGAACCCGGCGATCGCCGGCCCCGGCGCGCCGGGCAGTCGCGGGCCTCGCGCCATACGCTCGCAGGTGGGGTCCAAGTGCTCCTCGGGGCCGACGAGGATCCGCCCGGCCAGCAGGCCGAGCCGCGGGTGACCGGCGAAGTGCCGGGCCGCGCGGGCCAGCGCGCCGGCCGACCACCACGAGTCGTCGTCGCAGAACGCGACCAACGGGGTCGCGGCAGCCTGCGTGCCGGCGTTGCGCGCCGCGACCCCGAGGTTGCTGCGCAGCTCGATGACACGCGCCTGCGGCGCGACGTGGCGCACCACCGCCACGCTGCCATCCGTCGAGCCATTGTCGACCACGATCACGGCCGGGGCGTCAGGCAGCGCACACAGGCGTCGGAGGGTTGCCAACAGCGTCGGACAACGGTCACGTGTCGCGATCACCACCGTCACCTCCTCGGGACCCACCGGCGGCGGCCTCCTCCTCGTTCTCGCCACGCAGGAATCCGGCGCAATCGGCAGCCGGAGACCACCAGCGGATACCCCGTCCCGAGGAACGACCCGCACTGCACCAAGGCCATCATGTCCGCACACGAACACGGCAGAACGGCAATGCGCCGCCGGTGTTTGCGCCCTCTGCCAGCGAGGTGAAGTCGCGGGCCGTGAACGTCCTCGGAGTCAACGCCGTCTTCCACGATCCGGCCGCAGTGCTGGTGGTCGGCGGCCGGATCGTCGCCGCGGCCGAGGAGGAGCGCTTCAGCCGCCGCAAGCACGGGAAGACGCCGGTGGCCTTCTCGACCTGGGAGCTGCCGGAGCAGGCGATCGCGTTCTGCCTGGAGCGGGCCGGGCTCGTCCCCGGGGATGTTGATGTCGTCGCCTACTCCTACGACCCGGCGCTCGCTCCCGGTCATGGCGCCGACGTCACGGCGGATGTATGGGAGGGCCTGCGCACGCTGTTCGTCGAGCGCGCCCCGCGCTTTCTCGCGGCCCTCGGCTTCGACCCAGCGGCCGTGCGCTTCGTGGGCCACCACATCGCCCACGCGGCGTCGGCGCACCTCGCCTCGCCGTATCCGACGTCGGCTGTGATCGTCGCCGACGGGCGCGGCGAACGGGCGTCATCGCTGCTCGGCCGCTACGACGCGGCGGGACGGCTCGACACGCTGGCCGTCCAGGAGCTGCCGCACTCCCTCGGCCTGCTCTACGAGGAGCTCACCGCGCACCTGGGCTTCCGGCGCTCGTCGGACGAGTACAAGGTGATGGCCATGGCGTCCTACGGGAGGCCGTGCCACGCCGGACAGCTTGCCGAGCTCATCCACGCCACGGACAGCGGCGGCTTCCGGACCGAGCCCGTCGCATGGGCCGCGCTCGCGCCGGCGCTGCCGCGCGGCGGCGACGGATGGACGGCGGACCACGCCGATCTGGCCGCCTCGGTCCAGCGGGTCGTCGAGGACGTGCTGCTCGACCTCGCTCGCTGGCTGCACGCGCAGACCGGCGAGCGCCGTCTGACGATGGCCGGGGGCGTCGCGCTCAACTGCGTGGCCAACGCCCGGATGCTGCGGGAGGGGCCGTTCGACGAGATCTGGGTCCAGCCGGCGGCAGGGGATTCGGGCACCGCGTTGGGCGCGGCCTTGCAGGCGGCCGTCGACGCGGGTGAGGATGTCGCGCCGATGGGGACGGCGGCGCTCGGACGCGACTGGGAGGAGGACGCGCTGGCCGCCTGGCTCGACCGCGCCGGGGTCGCCTACGAGCGACCCGACGATGTCGCCGCGACGGTGGCCGAGACGCTTGCGGCGGACGGCGTCGTCGCCTGGTTCCAGGGCCGCAGCGAGTTCGGGCCGCGTGCACTGGGGCACCGCAGCCTGCTGGCCGATCCTCGGCGGACGGCGAACCTCGAGCGCCTCAACGACGTCAAGGGCCGTGAGCAGTTTCGCCCGGTGGCGCCGATGGTGCTGGAGGAGCACGCCCAGGAGATCTTCACCGGTCGCCACCCGTCGCCGCACATGCTCTTCGTGCACGACGTCGCCGCGGCATGGCGGACGCGGATCCCAGCGGTCGTCCACGTCGATGGCACCGCGCGCGTGCAGACCGTGTCGCGCCAGGACGAGCCGCTGGTTGCGCGGATGCTGGAGACGTTCCATGCGCTCACCGGCGTGCCCGTCGTCGTGAACACCTCCCTCAACACGGCGGGCCGGCCGATGGTCGACGACCCGCGGGATGCCTTGGAGTGCTTCGGCTCGGCTCCCGTCGACCTGCTTGCCGTCGGCCCGTTCGTCGTGCGCCGTGACCGCCCGCTGGGCCGGACAGGCACCCGAACGCTGGAGCATGCGGCGTGAGGCGAGCGCCCCGCTACGAGGTGGTGATCCCGACCTCGGGCCGGCCATCGCTCGATGTCCTGCTCGCCTCCCTGGGCGCGGCGGACGGACCCCTGCCCGAGCAGGTTCTCATCGTGGACGACCGGAAGCACGCGGAGGCGGGCGCCCCGCTGACGCCGGCTGTCCCCGCGTCGCTGGCCGGCCGCGTCACCGTCCTCCGCAGCGGTGGTCGCGGACCGGCCGCGGCGCGCAACCGCGGGTGGCGTGCTGGGCGCGAGCCCTGGGTCGCGTTCTTGGATGATGACGTCCTGCCTCCGCCGGGCTGGCGCGCCGAGCTGGCGGCCGACCTCCGCGATCTCGAGCCGCAGGTCGTCGCGTCACAAGGCCGGCTGCGGGTCCCGCTGCCGCGCGATGTGGCGCTCACCGACTGGCAGCGCAACGTCGCCGGGCTGCAGGATGCGCGCTGGGCGACCGCCGACGTGGCAGTTCGCCGCGCGGCGCTGGAGGCGGTCGGCGGGTTCGATGAGCGCTTCCCCCGTGCCTACCGCGAGGACTCCGACCTGGGCATGCGACTCACGGAGCGGGGCCTCCGGCTGACCATGGGCAGTCGACACGTGCTCCATCCCGTTCCGCAGGCAGATCGTTGGGTTTCGCTGCGCAAACAGGCGGGCAACGCCGACGACGCGCTGATGCGCGCCCTACACGGCCGCGACTGGCGGTCGCAGGCCGGCGCGCCGGCCGGACGCCTCCGCCGGCACGCTGCCGTCACCGCCGCCGGTGTGGTCGCGGTCGGTGCCGCGCTCACCGGCGCGCGTCGCACGGCCGCAGCGATGGCTGCTGCGTGGCTGGCCGGGACGGCCGAGCTGGCGTGGGCGCGGATCGCACCCGGCCCGCGCACGGGCGACGAGATCAGAACCATGGCGATGACCAGCGCCGTGCTGCCGGCGGCAGCAACCGCCCATCGCATCGTCGGAGCGCTGCGCGCCCGACGGCTGATGCGCGCCGGCGCCGGCGCGCCGATCCCGTCCCCGCCGCTGGCGGTCCTGCTCGACCGCGACGGCACCCTCGTCCACGACGTCCCCTACAACAAGGATCCCACGCTCGTCCTGCCGCTCCCCGGCGTCCGCCTCGGCCTGGATCACCTCCGAGCGCACGGCATCCGGCTGGCGATCGTCTCCAACCAGAGCGGTGTCGCGCGCGGCCTGCTCGCCGAGGACGATGTCGCGGCGGTCATGGCCGGCACCTGCGAGTGGCTCGGCCCGATCGACGATGTGCGCTGGTGCCCACACGGGCCCGAGGACGGCTGCGCGTGCCGCAAGCCGGCGCCCGGCCTGCTGCTCGAGGCCGCCGCCGCGCTCGGCGTCGACCCGCTGCGCTGCGCGCTGATCGGCGACATCGGCGCCGACGTCGAGGCCGCGGCGGCCGCCGGGATGCGCGGGATCCTCGTGCCGACGGCCGCCACCCGGCCGCAGGAGATCGTGGCCGCCGGCGAGCGCGCGGCGACGTTCTCGGACGCCGTCGATCGCCTGCTCGCCGGTGCTGCGGACGTCCCGGGGCCGCGCGTCGTCCGCCCCGCGCGCCCCGACCGCGCGACCCCGCCGCCCCGGCCGGTGGAGGCAGTGGCATGACGCGCGCGCTCGTCGCCCGGCTGGACAACGACGGCGACGTCCTGCTCGCCGGCCCCGCGATCCGCGCGATCGCCGCGGGCTGCGACCACGTCACGCTGCTGTGCGGCCCGCGCGGCGCGCAGGCGGCGGGGCTGCTGCCCGGCGTCGACGAGATCGTGGTGCGGCGCGCGGAGTGGATCGATCCCGAGGCGCCCACGGTCGACCGCGCCGAGATCGACACCTACATCTCGCTTCTGGCCGAACGGCGCGCGGACGTGGCCGCGATCCTCACGTCCTTTCACCAGAGCGCGCTGCCGCTCGCGCTGCTCCTGCGGATGGCCGGGGTCCCGCGGATCGCGGCGATCAGCGAGGACTTCCCGGGCTCGCTGCTGAACCACCGCGTGCCCGACCCGGGCGAGGTGCCCGAGGCCAAGCGCGGCCTGGCGGTCGCGGCCGCGTTGGGGTTCGCGTCGCCCGACGGAGACGACGGCCGCCTGCGCGTCGCCGTCGAAGCGCCCCCGGCTCCGCTGCCGAGGCGGTACGTCGTGGTGCATCCCGGCGCGTCGGTGCCCGCACGCGCCTGGGCGCCCGAGCGCCACGCGGAGCTCGTCGAGCGGCTGGTCGCCGACGGACGCGACGTCGTGGTCACCGGCGCACCGTCGGAACGCGCGCTGACCGCGGCGGTCGCCGGGCGGGACGCGATCAACCTCGGCGGCGCGACGACGCTCGCCCAGCTGGCCGGCGTCCTGGCTGGCGCCGACGCCGTCGTGGTCGGCAACACCGGGCCCACGCATCTCGCCGCCGCCGTCGGCACGCCCGTCGTCTCCCTCTTCGCGCCAACCGTGCCCGCCGCGCGCTGGCGCCCCTTCGGCGTCGCGCACGAGCTGCTGCACCGCCCGGTGCCATGCGCCGGCTGCCGGGCACGCGAGTGCCCGGTCCCCGGCCACCCGTGCCTCGGCGACGTGCCGGTCGGCGCGGTCCTCCTCGCGCTGACGCGTCTGGAGACCCGCAGCGGCATCCGCCCGGCCCGGGCGGTGGTGGCATGAGGATCCTGCTCTGGCACGTGCACGGGTCCTGGACCACGGCGTTCGTCCAAGGCGGCCACGACTACGTCGTCCCTGTCGTCGGTGATCGCAGCCCCGAGGGCCGCGGCCGCGCCCGGACATGGGAGTGGCCGCACAACGTCGTGGAGCGGACGCCCGAGGAGCTTCGCGATGAGGACTTCGACGTGGTGCTGCTCCAGCGCCCGCGCGAGCTGACCGAGCTGTGCGAGACCTGGACGGGCCGCCGCCCGGGCCGGGACCTGCCCGCGGTCTACGTCGAGCACAACGCGCCGCAGGGGCGGATCGCCGACATGCGCCATCCCGCCGCCGACCGCCGCGACCTCGTCATCGCGCACGTCACGCACTTCAACGACCTCTTCTGGGATTGCGGGACCACGCAGACGGCCGTCGTCGAACACGGGATCATCGACCCGGGCCACCGCTTCACCGGCGTGCTGCCCCACGCTGCGGTCGTCATCAACGAGGCCCGCCGCCGCGGCCGCGTCACCGGCACCGACCTCTTGGACCGCTTCGAGCGCGACGGCGTGCCGATCGACCTCTTCGGCATGGACGCGGCCTCCCTGGGCGGGGTCGAGAACCTCTCGCAGCACCGGCTGCACGACGAGCTCGGGCGCCGGCGCTGCTACGTCCACCCGATCCGCTGGACATCGCTCGGCCTGTCGCTGATCGAGGCCATGCACCTGGGCATGCCCGTCGTCGCGCTCGCCACGACCGAGGTCCCCGAGGCCGTGCCGCCCGCGGCCGGCGTGATCTCGACGCACGTCGACGTGCTGACCGCGGCGGCGCGCGCCTTCCTCGCCGACCCGGAGGCGGCGAGCGCCGCCGGTCGGTCCGCGCGCGAGCACGCGCTGGAGCGCTTCGGGCTGAGCCGCTTCCTCACCGACTGGGACGCCCTGCTGGAGGAGGTGGTCGTCAATGCGCATCGCGCTGGTCTCCGAGCACGCTAGCCCGCTCGCCGTCCTCGGCGGCGTCGACGCGGGCGGTCAGAACGTCCACGTCGCCGCGCTCGCGCAGGGCCTCGCCCGGCGCGGCGCGCGCGTCGTCGTCCACACGCGGCGCGACAGCCCGGACCTGCCGCGCCGCGTGGCCCTGTGCCCGGGCGTCGAGGTCGATCACGTCGATGCGGGACCGCCCACCCCGGTCCCGAAGGACGACCTCCTCCCGTACATGGACGCCTTCGCCGCCGAGCTGGAACGCGCCTGGCGCCGCGACCGCCCCGACGTCGTCCACAGCCACTTCTGGATGTCTGGTCTCGCCGCGCTGCAGGCCGCGGCGCGGCTCGACATCCCGGTGATCCACACCTTCCACGCGCTTGGCGTCGTCAAGCGCCGCTACCAGGGCGACGCCGACACCAGCCCGGCCGAGCGCCTCGATGTCGAACGGGCCATCGTGCGCGACGCCGACCGGATCATCGCCACGTGCACCGACGAGGCCTTCGAGCTCATGCGCCTCGGCGCCGAACGCGGCAAGGTCCATGTCGTGCCCTGCGGGGTCGACCTGGAGCGCTTCCGGCCCGACGGTCCGGCGGAGCGGCGCGGGCGGCGTCACCGGATCGTCTACACGGGCCGGCTGGTCGAGCGCAAGGGCATCGGCAACATCATCAGCGCGCTGGAGTCGGTCGGCGACTGCGAGCTCATCGTCGCCGGTGGGCCACCGCGCGAGGCGCTGGGAGCGGATCCCGAGGCCCGGCGACTGCGCGCGCTGGCCGAGCGCCACGGTATCGGCGACCGCGTCGAGCTTCGGGGCCGCGTCGGCCGCGACGACCTCCCGGCGCTGCTGCGCTCGGCCGACGCCCTGGTCACCGTTCCGTGGTACGAGCCGTTCGGCATCACGCCCCTGGAGGCGATGGCGTGCGGCGTGCCGGTCGTGGCCAGCGCCGTCGGCGGGCTGATCGACACCGTGGTCGACGGCGTGACCGGCAGCCACGTGCCCCCGCGTGACCCGGTGCGCCTGGCCTCCGTGCTGCGCGACGTGCTGTCCGACGATGCGGCGCGAGCGGCGCGGGGCCGCGCCGGCGTGCGCCGCACGCGCCAGCTCTATGACTGGGACCGCGTCGCGCTCGCCACCCGCGACGTCTATGACCAGGTCGTCGTCCGCCGCCGGCACACGAGGCGCTTCGCCCGTCCGTCGGGCGCCGCCCAGCATGCCGAGCAGCTCGCCGCCGCCCTGGCCGCCGAGGGCGAGACGCTGGCCCGCGCCGAGGAGTGGGGCGCGCGCCTGGCGACCCGCCTGGAGGACGGTGCGCGGCTGCTGGCCGTCGGCAACGGCGGCAGCGCCGCCGAGGCCCAGCACCTGACCGCCGAGCTCGTCGGCCGCTTCGAGCGCGACCGCCTCGCCCTGAGCGCGATCTGCCTGCACGGCGACACCTCGAGCCTCACGGCGATCGCCAACGACTTCGGGATCGAGGAGGCGTTCGCCCGCCAGGTCGTCGCGCATGGCCGGCCCGGCGACGTGCTCGTCGCGCTGAGCACCTCGGGCCGCTCGCCCAACGTGCTGGCCGCCGCGCGCGCGGCGCGCGAGTGCGGGCTGACTGTCTGGGGGATGACGGGCCCGGGGCCCAACCCGCTCGCGGATCTCTGCGACGAGGTGCTGTCCATCGACGCCGAGCGCGCCTGCACGGTCCAAGAGCTCCACCTCGTCGCGATCCACGTGCTCTGCGGCGCCGTCGATGCGACGCTGGCGGGCGACCTGCGCCGGTCCCACGCGGAGGTGCACGCGTGAGACCGGCCCGCCTGGCCATCGTGGGCGACGCCCTGCTGGACCGCGACGTCGACGGCGACGTCCGCCGGCTCGCGCCCGACGCGCCCGTTCCCGTCGTCGACCACGCGCGCACCGTCGTGCGACCCGGCGGCGCCGGGCTCGCCGCGGTGCTCGCGGCCGCGGCGGGGCACGAGGTGCGATTGGTGACGGCCCTGGCTGCCGACGGTCCGGGCGCCGAGCTGCGCGATGTCCTGGAGCGGATGGGTGTCGACGTCGTCGACCTCGTGTTGACCGGGCAGACGCCGGAGAAGATCCGTATCCGTGCGCAGGGGCGTGCGCTCCTGCGGCTGGACCGGGGCGGCGCGCCCGGCGCCGTCGGCCCTGCCAGCGCGGCGGCACGGGCCGCCATCGAATGGTCAGACGCCGTGCTCGCCGCCGACTATGGACGCGGCGTCTGCGCCGAGCCGGCCCTGCGCGCCGCGCTTGCACACGCGCTGGCCGGCGGCGCGCCGTTGGTCTGGGATCCTCACCCGCGCGGCGCCGCGCCGGTGGCGGGCGCCTGGCTCGTGACGCCCAACGCCGCCGAGGCGGCGGTGTTCGCGGCCCGTCCGGGCGCCAAGGCGGATGTCGCGCCGATCGTCCGCGCGGGCGCCGACGCCGAGGCGCTGCGCGACCGCTGGGGCGCACGCTGGGTCTGCGTCACGCGCGGCGCCGACGGCGCGGTGCTCGCCGGGCCCGGCGGCCCGCTGACGGCGGTCACCGCCGAACGTGTCCCGGTCGGCGATCCCTGCGGCGCCGGCGATCGCTTCGCGGTCCGCGCCACCGAGGTGGTGGCCGCGGGCGGCTCGGCGGCGGAGGCCGTCCGCGCCGCGGTCGCGGCCGCGTCGGCGTTCGTGGCCGCCGGAGGCGCCGCGTCGATCGGCGAGCCCGCGGCGGCGCAGGACCGCCCGGCCGACGGCCTGGCCGCCTCCAACCCTGACGACGTCATAGCGCGCGTGCGGGCGCGGGGCGGCACCGTGGTCGCCACCGGCGGCTGCTTCGACCTCCTGCATCCTGGGCACGTCCAGACCCTGCACTCGGCCCGTGCGCTCGGCGACTGCCTCGTCGTCTGCCTGAACTCCGACCGCTCCGTGCGCCGGCTCAAGGGCCCCGCCCGGCCGATCGTCCCCGAGGACGATCGCGCAGCAGTCCTCAGCGCGCTGGCCTGCGTCGACGGTGTCGTCGTCTTCGACGAGGACACGCCGGCCGCGACCCTGCACGCGCTGCGCCCCGACGTCTGGGTCAAGGGCGGCGACTACGCCGTCACCGACCTGCCCGAAGCGGAGGTGCTGGCTGCATGGGGCGGCCGCGCCGTCGTCCTGCCCTTCGTCGAAGGCCGCTCCACCACCCGTCTCATCGAGGAGGCCAAGCTGCATGCCGTCTGACCCGACCGCCACCGCCACCGCCCCGGACCCCGGCGTCGCGCCGCTCGCCCTCGGGACGGTGATCTTGACCGGCGGCGCTTCCGGGCTCGGCCGCGCCGTGGCCGCCGCGGTGGCGCGCCATGGCGGCACGCCCGTGATCCTGGACCGTGCCGCGCCCGAGGATGGGCACGAGCACGAGGCCGTCGACCTCGTCGACACCGCCGCCGCCGAGGCCGCCGTGCATCGCGTCGCCGAGCGCCACGACGACCTACGCGGGATCGTCACCGCCGCCGGCACCGACGCGTGCGGGCGGCTCGTCGACGTCGAACGCGACACCTGGGAGCGCGTGATCGCGGTCAACCTCCTGGGCACCGCGGCGGTCGTGCGCGCGGCCCTCCCGCACCTCGAGCAGACCCGAGGCCGGATCGTCACGGTCGCCTCCACGCTCGGATGGCGCGCGCTCAGCGACGCCACCGCCTACTGCGCGAGCAAGTTCGGCGTCGTGGGCTTCACCCGCGCGCTGATGGCCGAGGTCGGCGATCGCGTCGGCGTGACCCTCCTGCTCCCGGGCGGGATGCAGACGCACTTCTTCGACGACCGCCCCGAGCGGTACCGGCCCGGCGCCGACGCCGTGCTCGCGCCGCCCGAGGAGATCGCGGCGGCCGCGCTGTTCGCGCTGACGCGGCCGCCGGGCGTCGACGTCCGCGAGATGATGGTGTCGGTCTCCACCGAGCCCTCCTGGCCCTAGCCGTCGTGCCCCGGTCAACCGGACAGCGCGCCAGCCGGCGGCCCACGACGCTCGACGTCCTCGCGCTGCGCGCACTCGGGCTCGGCGACCTGCTCACCGCGGTCCCCGCGCTGCGAGCGCTGCGGGACACCGGCGCGCACGTGACCGTCGCCGCGCCCGCCGCGCTGGCGCCCATCGCACGGCTGGCCGGCTGCGAGCTGCTCCACGCCGCCCCGCTGCGCCCGCTGCCTGCGGCCGCGCAGGAGGCGCGCCTGTCGGTCAACCTCCACGGCCGGGGACCGCAGTCCCATGCCGTCGCGCTGGCCGCATGCCCGCGGCGTCTGATCGCCTTCGAGCATCCGATGATCCCGTTGACCGCCGGCATGCCGGTCTGGCGCGCCGACGAGCATGAGGTTGACCGCTGGTGCCGCCTGCTGCGTGAGTCCGGGATCCCGGCCGACCCCACGCGCGTGGACCTGCCTGCGCCGCCCTTGCCGCCGTGCT
Source organism: Baekduia sp. (assembly GCF_035996765.1). NCBI lineage: Bacteria > Bacillati > Actinomycetota > Thermoleophilia > Solirubrobacterales > Baekduiaceae > Baekduia > Baekduia sp. The sequence continues at coordinate 35,044 of NZ_DASYJG010000040.1, read as the reverse complement.
GGGAGCCGGCGCGCGGCGCGACCGTCGTACACCCCGGCGCGGCCAGCGCCGCCCGCCGCTGGCCGGCCGAGCGCTTCGCCGCGGTCGCCGCCGCCCAGGCGCGCGCCGGCCGGTCTGTGATCCTTACCGGATCGGCCGCCGAGCGCCCGCTCGCGCTCGCGGTCGCCGAGCACGCCGGTCTGCCGGCGCGCTGCGTGCTCGCCGGACGCACCGACCTCGCCGCGCTGGCGGCCATCGTCGCCCACGCCGGCCGCGTCGTCTGCGGCGACACCGGCGTCGCCCACCTCGCCACGGCGTTCGGGATCCGTTCGGTCGTCCTGTTCGGCCCGACCTCGCCCGCGACTTGGGGCCCGCCGGCCGAGCGCGCCCAGCACCGCGTGCTGTGGCGCGGAAGCATCGGCGACCCGCACGCCGACCGTCCGGACCCAGGTCTGCTGGCGATCGAGCCGGCACACGTGATCCAGGAGCTCGCCGCACCATGATGTCCTCGACCCTCTCCTCCTCCCCCACCATCACCGCTGTCGACCCGTCGACCGGCGAGCCCGGCATGGCGTTCGCCGTCGCCGGCGCCGCGGAGGTCGAGGCCGCCGTCGCCGCCGCACATCGCGCCCAACCCGCCTGGGCGGCCACGCCGGCGACCGAGCGCGCCGCCGCGCTGCGGCGCGTCGCGTCCGCGATCCGCGGGCACCGCGAAGAGCTTGCCCGGCGCAACGCCGTCGACAGCGGCAAGCTCATCGGCGACGCGCGCGGCGGCGTCGACGCCGCAGCCGCGACGATCGAGCAGTACGCCGAGCTCGGGCCGCTGCACCGCGGCCGGGCCCTGGACGGCGATCGCCTGGCCTTCGACGCGATGCGCTACGAGCCGCGCGGCGTCGTGGCCGCGCTGGTTCCGTTCAATGACCCCATAGCCGTCGCCGGTCAGGGCCTGGCGGCGGCGCTGGCCCCCGGCAACGCGGTGGTCTACAAGCCGTCGGAGCGGACCCCGTCCTGCGCCGCGCTGCTGGCCGAGCTGTTCGCCGCACACCTGCCCGATGGTGTCCTCATGCTGGTGCAGGGCGACGCCCGCACCGGACGGCCGCTCGTCGCCCACGCCGGCGTCGCGGTCGTCCTGCATACGGGCACGGCGGATACCGGGCGCGAGATCGCCCGGACCTGCGCGGCGCGCGGGGCCCACGCCGTCCTGGAGTTGGGCGGCAACGACCCGCTGATCGTCGACGAGGGCGTCGATCCCGCGTGGGCCGCCGAGCAGGCGGCCAGCGGCGCGTTCGCCAACGCCGGTCAGATCTGCGTGTCGGTGGAGCGCATCTACGTCCACGCGCGTCTCGCCGCCCCGTTCCTGGAGGCGTTGGAGCGCCGCGCCCGGGCCCTGCGCGTCGGGCCGGCGCTCGACGCGGCGACGCAACTCGGGCCGCTCGTCGACGAGCGCGCCCGCATGAGCGTCCACGCGCAGGTCGCCGCCGCGACGGCGGCCGGCGCCCAGGTGGTGTGCGGCGGGGCGCCGATCGACGGCCCCGGCTGCTTCTACCCGGCGACGGTCCTGACGGCCGTGACCGACGACATGGCCGTCATGGCACACGAGACGTTCGGTCCCGTCGCGTCCGTCCGCGTCGTCGAGAGCTTCGACGAGGCGCTGGCGCTGGCCAACAGCTCGCCTTACGGCCTCGCGGCGACGGCGCTGACCTGCTCGCAGCAGCACGCCGCCCGCGCTGCGGCCGAGCTGCGCGTCGGCACGGTCAAGGTCAACGCCGTCTGGGGTGGCGCCCCCGGCGGCGCGGCCCATCCGCGCGGCATCAGCGGCTCCGCCCTCGGATACGGCCCGGAGCTCCTTGACGAGCTGACGCAGGTCAAGGCGGTGCACTTGGAGCCCGGCGTTCCCGGGCCGGCCCGCTGACGCATTCCCAGTTGAGATAGAACATCGGCGGGAGGGACGACGGGTCGCCTGCGACACGCCGCACCTTCGGTAGCGACTGTGGGATGCGAGCACGCTCACGCCCGCCGAGCGCACCCTCTCCGAGAGATGGGTGAGCACCAGCGCCTGCGCGACGTGCGGCTGTTCTTTCAGTACGCGGGAGAGCGACTTCCGCGAGCTGGTCGAACGGATCACCGGCCGCCGCGTCCGCGCGTTCGTCAGCGGCAGGGACGCCGCGCAAGACGTGTCGTGCGAGGTCTTCTACCTCGAGCCCCGCAACGCCGGGTAACCCCGAGCGCGCATGCGCTCAACGGTCCTGCGCGGTCACCAGCCCGCTGCGCCGCGGCACGAGGATGGTGCCGCGCAGGACCATCTTCTCGGGGCGCGGCCCGACGGTCCCGAGGGTCACCGCGCTCAGGACCGTCGGGATGACCGCGCCGATCTGCGTCCAGGCCAGCGGCTCGCCGAGGCAACGGCGGGCGCCACCGCCGAAGGGCAGCATCGCGTGCTCGGGCACCGACCAGGCGGGGTCGAGGTGGCGCTCCGGCCGGAACGCGTCCGGCTCGCGGTGATAGCGCGGATCGCGCTGGACGAACGGGATCGGGACCATCGTGACCGTGCCGCTCTCCAAGGTGTGGCCGCCGATCTCGGTAGCCACGGTGAGGCGCCGCAGGACGCCGATCGCCGAGGGATGCAGCCGGAGCGACTCGTGCACGACCGCCGCCGCGACGTCGTCACCGCCGTCACCGTGGAGACGCGCAGCGACCGATGGCTCGGCCGCTATGCGCAGCGACACCCACGTCAGCGCCGCCGCCATCGGCTCCTGCGCGGCCATCAGCAGCGCCAGCAGCTCCTCGACGAGCCCTTCGGCCGGCAGCTCCCGCTCGGCGGCGACGAGGCGCCCCAGCACACCCCGCCCCGGATCCGCCGCCTGGCGTCGATCGGCGATCTCGGCCTCCAAGAGGCGCGCCACGGGCGCCCGACGGCGCCGGTACGCGACGTCGACGGCGCGTCCGGCGAGGCCGTCGCTGGGGCCGGGGATCGTCACAGGCGGGTTGCCCGGGGTCCAGAGCAGGCCGCCGATCGATGCCGCCAGAGCGCCGGCGCGTGGCCCGCAGACGCCGAGGACCTCGCGGACGAAGACCTCATCGGCGATCGCCCGCATGCGGGGCAGCAGGCGCAACGGCCGGTCGCGCGGCCAGCGGGCCAGATGGGCGCGGGCGATCTCGGCGATCGCCTCGCGGCGCCCGGCGATGGCATCGAGCGCGAAGAGGTCCTCCACGCGGGTGCGCGCGCGGTGGTGCTCGTCACCGTCGCTGCCGAAGATCGACCGCGGGGAGGCCATCGGCAGCATGCCGCGACGCGCGGCGCCGGCATGCGCGAGGGCCGGATCGGCGGCAGGGAGATCCTGTGCCAGCACGGCGTCGGCCACCACGACGACCGGCCCGGTCGTGAGCAGCCGGATGGTGAAGACGTCGCCGAAGCGGCCCTGCCGGCGGCGCAGCCAGGCGAGCGGGTCGCGATGCAAGCCGACGGTCTGGACGAGACGGCCGGAGCGCGGGCCGTCAGGCAGCACGGGGATAGGCACACCAGCGGCCTTACCCGCAAACGGCGGTCGGGCACTGAACGCGTCCGCTTTTGCGATCGCGTGGTTGAGACGCTGCCGCGCCGGGGACCTCCGACAGCATGGACACCACCAAGCCCCTCGCAGTCGTGACCGGTGCCTCCAGCGGCATCGGCTTCGAGTTGGCCAAGCAGTTCGCCACCAACGACTACAACCTGCTGATCACGGCCGAGGACGCCGAGCTGGACACCGCGGCCGTCGAGCTGCGCGCGCTCGGCGCGAAGGTCGAGGCCGTGCGCGTCGATCTCGCCACCGACACCGGCGTCGACGAGCTCTACAGCCGGGTCAAGGCCCTCGGCCCCGTCGACGCCCTCGCGCTCAACGCCGGCATCGGCGCCGGTGGCTCGTTCGCCGGCCCCGACGACGACCGCACCCCGCTCGATCAGGAGCTGCAGATCGTCGACCTCAACGTCCGTTCCACCGTCCACCTCGCCAAGCACGTCATCTCCGACATGGTGCAGCGCGGCCAGGGCAGGGTGCTCTTCACCTCGTCGATCGCCTCCACGATGCCCGGCGCCTTCCAGGCGGTGTACAACGCCTCGAAGTCGTTCGTGCAGTCCTTTGCCCTGGCGATCCGCAACGAGGTCAAGGACACCAACGTGACGATCACCGTGCTGATGCCCGGCCCGACCGACACGGAGTTCTTCGAGCGCGCCGACATGCTCGACACCAAGGTCGGCGCCGACGACAAGGACGACCCGGCCGACGTGGCCCGTGACGGCTTCGAGGCGCTGATGGCCGGCAAGGAGCGCGTCGTGTCGGCGTCGCTGAAGACCAAGGCCCAGGGCCGCGCCGGGCGTTTCATGCCCGACAGCGCCAAGGCCGAGATGCACCGCCAGATGGCCGAGCCCGGCTCCGCCCCCAAGAACTAGGAGACCTCAGACCGACATGAAGGCCTTGACGTATCACGGCAAGCGCGACGTCCGCGTCGACACCGTCCCCGACCCCACGATCGAGCACCCGACCGACGCCATCATCAAGGTCACCTCGACCGGCCTGTGCGGCTCTGACCTGCACCTCTACGAGGTTCTCGGGCCGTTCATCGGCGAAGGCGACGTCCTCGGCCACGAGCCGATGGGCGTCGTGCAGGAGGTCGGCGCCGAGGTCACCCACATCGCACCTGGCGACCGCGTGGTGATCCCCTTCAACATCTCCTGCGGACACTGCTTCATGTGCGACCACGGGCTGCAGACCCAGTGCGAGACCACCCAGGTCCGTGACGAGGGCATGGGCGCCGCGCTGTTCGGCTACACCAAGCTCTACGGCGAGGTGCCCGGCGGCCAGGCCGAGTACCTGCGGGTCCCCCAAGCCCAGTACGGGCCGATCAAGATCCCTGAGGGCCCCGCCGATGATCGCTTTCTGTTCCTCAGCGATGTCCTGCCCACGGCATGGCAGGCCGTCGAGTACGCGCAGATCCCTGACGGTGGCAGCGTCGCGGTCATCGGCCTCGGCCCGATCGGCGAGATGGCCGCGCGCATCGCCCAACACCACGGCGCCGGCCAAGTGATCGGCCTCGATCTCGTGCCCGAGCGCCTTGCGCGTTCCCAGGCCCACGGCGTCCACACCATCGACGTCAGCGCCACCAAGAATGTCCCAGCCGCCGTCCGCGAGCTCACGGGCGGGCGTGGCCCGGACTCGGTCATCGACGCGGTCGGCATGGAGGCCCACGGCGCGCCAGGCGGCAAGCTCGCCCACACGATCGCCGGCCTGATGCCCGACACCGTCGCCCGCAAGGTCATGGAGCACGCAGGCATCGACCGCCTCAGCGTCCTCAACATGGCCATCGAGATCGTCCGCCGCGGCGGCACCATCTCGCTCTCGGGCGTCTACGGCGGCACCGCCGACCCGCTCAACATGCTCCAGATCTTCGACAAGCAGCTGACGCTCAAGATGGGCCAGGCCAACGTCAAGCGCTGGATCGATGACATCCTGCCCCTGCTCTCGGGCGATGACGACCCGCTCGGCGTCGACACCTTCGCCACGCACCACGTCCCCCTCACCGAGGCCCCGCAGGCCTACGAGATGTTCCAGAAGAAGGAGGACGGCGCGTTCAAGGTGGTGTTCAAGCCCTGACCATCGAGCGCAAGAGTCGCCGCGTGGCGATCTAGCCGTCTGGCGCGTAGGACCGGAAGATCCGCGTCATGGCGGCGTCGTCGCCATCGCGGTCGCCCTCCTGGGCATTGTCGTCGGCCGACAGCCGCGAATTGGCCTCCAGGACCGCGCTCTCCAGCAGATGGCGAACGTCCGACTCCTCGCCGAGGGTCACGGCGATCGTCAGCTCCTCGCGGCCGACCTCCGCCCCCGCGCGCGGAGCGAGCCGATCGAGGATCGACGCCACCTCCCGCGCCCAGCGCTTGGAGGCCTTCTGCGAGAGCGGGAGCGTGAGCGTCCCGTCCTCGACCACGGCGCCGCCCCAGTCGAGATCCACCGCTGACGGTCTGTTGGAGGACATGGCTCTCAGGTTCCCGTCGCGGGCCGTCGTGAACCGCCGCCCATGGTGGAAATCGGCGCTTGAGGATCGCGTGCAGCGGTTACCACGGGACCATGGAAGGCGGAGTCGCATTCTTCTTGCTGTTCCTGATCATCGTCGTGGGTCTCGGTTTGGCCTTCGTGTTCGGTGGTCTGGGCGGCGGGCTCGAGGCCTATCGCGCCAAGCGCACAGAGCGGGAACCACCGCGACCAACGCACGCGACCGTTCGTGACGACGGCGCCTCCGAAGCGGAGCCCGGCAGCCACCTCAACGACTAGCGCGACCCGCGCACGGCGTCGGCGATCGGAGGCGACGGGATCGCCGTCGTCTCTCCGGCCTGCCAGCCCTCGACGTCGGGCACGTGCAAGCGCATCCGACCGGCAACGGCCACGGCGGTCGCCAGGAGCAGGCCGGCGACCGCCACGCCGGCGGCGATCCGGGTCGCGTCGCGCAGGCCGTCCACCGGTGGCTTCGTCGTCATCGCCAGTTGCAGCAGCGCCGGCCCGACGAGGAAGGCGGCAACCCCGCGCAGCAGCTCGATGAACGCGAAGACGCGCGGCAGGTCGGCCGAGGGCAGCGAGAAGCCCGCCAGGAACAGGGCCGGGGACACCGACGCGCCGACCCCGAACCCGACGAGCCCCGAGCCGACGACGACCAGCGCGTCCCCGCCGCGGGCGGCCCCGGTCAGCACGACGCCGCCGACCGCCAACACCGCCAGGCCGCCAAGCGCCAGCAGCGGCGTGTAGCGCGTGAAGAACAGCCGGCTGAAGGTCAGCGCCGCGACGAGCGCCATGCCGATCTCCGGCCAGAAGAGCATCCCCGCGTGCCGGGGCGCGACGCCCTTCATCTGCAGCGCGGTCTGCGCGAGCTGGACGAGCGCGACCGACGCCGCGCCCGCCGCCATCGCGATGACGATCGCCAGCACCGGGACGGTGTGCGCGATCTTCCGCACCGGGATCAGCGGGTCATCGCTGCGCCACTGGTGGACGACCAACCCCACCAACATGCCGAGGCCGGCCAACACCGCCACCAACACGGTGGCGTCGATCACCCGCCGGCCCATCAGCTCCGAGACGCCGAAGAACGCGGCGGCGCAGCCACCGGCGGCCAGGACCAAGGCGATGATGTCGACGGGCGCATCGGGGTCTTGCGCCTCGGCGTCCTCGAAGGTCAGCAGCGCAAAGGCCAGGGCGGCGGAGCCGACCGCGCAGATGATCCACAACAGCGGGCGCCATGATCCGGTCCCGGCCGCCACGCCGCCGACCACCGGCCCCAGCGCGACGGCGCCGAAGATCCCGAGGTTCATGACGATCGCCGTGCGCGGCAGCTTGTCGGTACCCCAGCTCAGCACCAGCGGCGGCACCGAGCCGATCAGCAGCAACCCCGTCGCCAGCCCCTGCGTGACGTGACCGGCGACGTAGAGTCCGGCGACCGGCGCCCAGGCCGCCAGCGCGGATCCAGTGGTGAACAACGTCGCGTAGACCACCAACATCCTGCGAGGCCGCACGCGGGAGCCGATCTGCACCGCCAGCACCGCTCCGAACGCGTATGCGGCGTTGGCCATCCCGGAGGTCAGCCCCATCGCCCGCGCGCTGAGGCCGAGGTCCTTGGCGATCAGCGGCTGCAGCGGCTGCAGCGCGGTGCTCAGCACCAGGTACGGCGTGAGCGCGAGGAGGACGAGGAGGACGGCCCCGCCGTAGCTGTCGGCCAGTGGGCCCCGGAAGCGCATGGCGGCGAGCTACCCGCGCCGCCGCAACTCGACGCACACGCGGCGCGTGAAGACGTAGGCCGCGACCGGCGCCACGAAGAACAGGACGCGGAAGATCCGCACCTGGAGCTCGTAGGCCACGCCGAAGGCGAGGAACGCGCGGTCGGCCGAGCCGGCGAGGAAGACGACGACAACCCAGGTCAGGAAGGCGGTCGCGAACGCGGTCCGGCGAGGGTTGTCGCGCGGGCGGTCCAGCAGATGGTGGTGGGTGCGGTCGCCGCGCGTGAACACGCGCTCCTCCAGCCACGGCCAGGCGTACAACACCAGGAACACGACGGTCGGGAACAGCAGCCCGCCGAAGAACGGGTTCGGCACCAGCGTCCGGCCGAAGGCGTGGATCTCCAGGTTGGGCATCAGCCGCAGCGCCCCGATCAACCACCCCAAGTACCAATCGGGCTGCGCGCCGTTCTCGCCCAGCCACGGCTGATAGGGCCCCCACTCCCACACCGGGTTGATCTGCACCAGGCCGCCGAGCAGGACGAGCAGGCCCGCGACCGCCGCGAAGAGGCCGAGCGAGCGCAGTGCGTAGCCGGGCCACATGGGTGAGCCGACGACGTTGTCCTCGCGTCGACCCGGGCCGCGGAACTGGGTGTGGTGGGGCCGGATGATCAGCGTCAGGTGGACGGCGATGAGCAGCGCGATCAACGCCGGCAGGAGGAAGACGTGGACGACGAACAGGCGCGGCAGGAACGCGTCACCGCCCGGGAACGGCCCATCCCAGATCAGGGTCCCCAGCGCGCCGCCGACACCGGGGATCGACAGCGCCGCCCCGTTGCCGATCGCCAGGCCCATCCCCGACAGGAGGTCGTCGAGCAGCGAGTAGCCGACATAGCCCTCGAGGATCGCGACGCCCATCAGCGTCACACCGATCATGTAGTTGATCTCGCGCGGGCGCCGGAACGCGGCGGTGTAGAAGATCCGCAGCAGGTGCCCGACGATGGCCATCAAGAACACCAACGCCGCCCAGTGGTGGGTCTGACGCAGCAGCAGACCGCCCGGGACCTTGAACGACAGGTCGAGCGCCGACGCGTAGGCGCCGGAGACACGTGCGCCGTCCAGTGGCGCGTAGGGACCGTGCCAGACGACCTCGGTCGCCGAGGCGTGAAAGAACAGCGCGAGGAACGTCCCGGTCGCGACGAGCACCATGAACGAGTACAACGCCACCTCGCCCAGCAGGAAGGACCAGTGGTCGGGGAAGACGTAGCGCAACGCGGCGCGCAGCGGCCCTGACGAGCGGACGCGGTCGCCGACGAACGCGACCGCGTCGTGCTCGGCAGCCGGCGGCGGGGCCGGCTCGGTGCGGCGGCTCACGCGTGGCGTCCCTTCGTCCCCCACCACGCCGGGCCGACCGAGCCCGAGAGCGGGCCGGCGGCGACGAGGTTGCGCTCGGCGTCGAGCTTGAGCGGCAGCTGCGGCAGGGGCCGCGACGCGGGACCGAAGACGGGCTTGGCCGCACGCCGCACGTCGAACGTCGAGTAGTGGCACGGGCAGACGAGGCCCGGCGGGCTGGAGAGCGCCTCGTCGGTGGGCGTGCGAAAGAGCGAGACGGCGCAGCCGGCGTGGGTGCAGATCTTCGAGTAGGCCAGCAGGCCATCGGGCGCCCAGCCGCGGCGGTCGGGCGGCAGCCGCAGCGTCGATGGCGCGACGCGCACGACGACGACCGGCGAGCCGAGCTCGCGCTTGTCGGCGCCCTCGGGGAAGGCGGTGAGGAACGCGCCATCCTCGAGCACGTCGGCGTTGATCGGCTTGCCGTCCTCGTCGACGAGCCGGATCCCGTCGCGCCAGCGCGAGGTCTCGTCCAGCACGGCGGCCGACGGGCCGAGCGCGCTCAGCGGCAGCGCGGCAGCGGCGATCGCGCCCACGCCGGCGGTTCCGGCCGCGGCGGTGAGCAGGCCGCGGCGCGAGACGCCGTCGGCGGCGCCGCGCAGCTCCTCCTCGAGCGCTTGCTGCTGCGCGCGCGGCTCGGCGATCGGGCGGTCCTCGACGGCGGTCTCGCGCGGCAGGACGCGCTTGCTCGCGACGATCAGGGCGGCCGCCAGCGCGGCGAGGCCCAGGCCGAGCGCGAGCCCGAGCAACTGCGTGTTCGCGTCGACGGCGATCAGGACGCCGAACGTCGCCAGCAGCGTGCCGGCGGCGACCAACAGGCCGGCCACGAGCGGCTCGGCCCACGGCGGCGAGCCGGTCTCGTAGCGGCGGGGATCGACGCCACCGTCTTGGTCTGGCGCGGGCGGGGCCGTCGGATGCGCGACGCCGCGCACGACCCCGACGAGCACGGCGAGCCGTGCGATCAAGGCCTTCATCATGACTTTGCGCGCTCCCCGATCAGACGGGTGACCAGCAGCAGCACCGAGCCGGCCAACAGAAAGGCGATGGCGCCCTCCGGGACGGGGCCGAGGTGGCCGATGCCCCATCCGCCCCGGTTGGGCGGATCCTGCACGACATCGGTGACGTAATGGGCGATCGAGGCGACCTGGCGGTCGTCGAGCTGGCGCGGCCCGAAGCGCGGCATGAGGTAGGGGCCGACGCGGATCGCCTCGCCGACCTGCCGCGGTGTCGCATCGGTCAGCGCGGGCGCCACCAGCCCGGGCGCGGCGCCGCCGCGGCCCATGATCTGGTGGCAGCCCGAGCAGCTGTCGGTGTACAGCCGCCGGCCCTCGGCCACGTCACCGCGCGCCGGATCGACGGCCGGGATCGCAGGGCCGCCGGGCCCGCCACGCTGGGCCACGTATGCGACGAGCGCGGCGATGTCACGGGCGTTGAAGACAGGGTCGGCGCGCGCGGGCTCGATGCCAGGCCGGGCGAGCGGCATCCGGCCGGTGCTCAGGTAGAAGTCGGACGCGGCCGTGCCCACGCCACGCAGCGACGGACCGCGGCCGGCAAGCCCGCGCAGGTCGGCGCCGTGGCAGTCCGAGCAGCTCTGCGCGTAGAGCTCGGCGCCGCGGGCGACGAGCGCACCCTGCGCCGCCACGTCGCGCGTCGACCACGCGATCGCTGCCGCGCCGACGAGCAGCGCGCAGGCCAGCACGGTGAGCGTCCGTCTCATCGCGCGCCCTCCGCCGGCAGTCCGCGGCCCTCGCGAACGGTCGCGCGCCGCTCCTCGGCGACCAGGGCGCGCCACGCGAGCGCGAGCAGCAACGGGACGTCCACCGCCATCCCGCCCACCGACATGAGACCGCCGGCCACGCGCTGGTCGGCCAGCGCATCGACGCCGGGCCGCACGTAGGGCGTGTAGAGGACGTGCTGTTCCGCCGCCAGCGCCGCGCCCAGCGCCGCCATCACGCCCATCGCGACGACCAGCGAGGCGATCGTCGCCGTGGCCGAGACGCGCCGTGGCAGGGGATCGGCGCCGAGCAACCGCATCCACAACAGCAGCGCCGACCACAGCAGTGCTGCGTGGACCCCGGCGTGCGCGAGGCCCGACCGCAGCGTGAGGTCGTACACGGCGGGGACGTGCACGCCCAGCAGCACGATCGCGAACGCCGCCGCGCCGGCGGCCGGATGGATCAGCGCCACCGCCACGCGCATGTGCAGCAGCCGGGCCAGGCGCAGCCGGGTCGCACGACCCGATGCTGCCAGCGCGAGGCGCACCGGCGCGCCGGCCGCCAGCAGGGGCGCGGCGACGAGGCCGAGCAGCTCATGCTGGATCATGTGCATCGACAACTCGCGATCCGCCGCGCGCTCCAGCGCGGGCGACGTCGCGACGGCCAGGACCGTCAGCCCGGCGAACCACGCCGGCGCCGCCCAGCCGCGGCGGCGCGTGGGCGCGCGGACCAACCCATAGGCGTACAACAACGCCAGCGGGGCGATGGCGACCAGCGCGTTCACGCGGGCACCGCCACGGTCTCGATCTCCTTCGCACGCCCCTCGCGCAGGTCCGCCAGCGGCGCGTAGGACCGCACCGGCGGCAGCGGCTCCACGAAGTTCCCGCGCGGCGGCGGGCTCGGCGCCGCCCACTCCAGCGAGCAACCGGTACCCCAAGGATCCGCGGCCGCGTCGCGCCGGCGCAGGAACGAGCCGGCGACGGCCAGCAGGAACACCACGACCGACACGGCGATCAGGAACGCCCCGACCGTCGACGCCACGTTCAGGCCCTGCCAGCCCGTGCTCGCGGGGTAGTCGGGCAACCGCCGCGCCATCCCGTCATAGCCAAGGGCGAACTGCGGCAGGAACGTCAGGTTCGTCCCGATCGCCATCAGCCAGAAGTGCGCACGCCCCAGCCCCTCTCCCAGCCGCCGGCCCGTGAGCTTCGGCCACCACAGGTACACGCCCGCGAACAACGCGAACACGCTCCCCGCCATCAAGGTGTAGTGGAAGTGCGCGACCACGATGTAGGTGTCGGTCGCCTGGAAGTCGAGCGTCGGCGAGGCGACGAAGATCCCGCTGAGCCCGCCGACCAGGAACTGCACCAGGAACCCGAGGACGAAGAGCATCGACGTGGTCAGGCGGATCGACCCCCGCCACAGCGTCGCGATGATGTCGAAGTACTCGATCCCGGCCGGGACGATCAGCGCCGTCGACGTCAGCGTGAACACCTCGACCGGCACCGCACCTGTCGTGTACATGTGGTGCGCCCAGGCACTGAGCGACAGCACCGTGAACCCCAGCAGCGCCGGCACGAAGGCGCGGTAGCCGAAGAAGCGCCGCCCGCTGAACACCGACGCCGCCTCGGCCGCCATCCCGACGAACGGGAAGAACATCACATACACCGCCGGATGCCCGTAGAACCAGAACAGGTTCTGGTAGGTGATCGGGCTCAGCGTCGTCACCCCGCGCCGCTGAAGCCAGAGCAGCGCCATCCCGACCACCAGCGACGGGAACGAGAAGATCACCAACAACGACGTCGCGAACGCCGTCCACGTGAAGACCGGCATCCGCAGCATGGTCATGCCGGGCGCACGACGGCGCAGGATGGTGATCAGGATGCACCAGCCGAAGATGATCGCGCCGGTCGTCGCGAGGACCACGCCCCAGATCCACAGGTCCATGCCGGTCCCCGGCGTGCTCGGCGTGTCCGACAGCGGGTCATAGGCATACCACCCCGCGCTGCCGGCGCCCTCGCGCGTGAGGAAGCCCAACCACATCACCACGCCGCCCAGCGCGATCAGCCACGAGGCGACCAGGGCCCAGCGCGCGCCCGAGATGTTCCGCGCGCCCACCTGCAGCGGCACCAAGTACACGCAGAACGCCAGCGCGACGGGGATGACGACGAGGAAGATCATCGTCGAGCCGTGCATCGTGAACAGCTCGTCATAACCCTGGTGAGAGACGATCTGCAGGCCCGGCTGCGCCAGCTCGGAGCGCATGAGCAGCGCCAGGACGCCGCCGGCCAGGAAGAACAGCAGCGCGACCGCCGTCGTCCGGATCCCGATGACCTTGTGGTCGGCACCGAAGAGCGCGTCGATCATGCGGCCGCCGCCTCGCCTTGTCGCGCGCGCAGCCACGCCCGGAACGCCGCGGGCGCCTTGACCACGACGCGAAAGCGCATCTGCTCGTGGTACTGCCCACAGAACTCCGAGCAGCGGTCGTCGCGGTAGTCGACGCCGGGGTCGAACCGCAGGTCGAAGGTGTTGGTACGGCCTGGGATCGCGTCGTACTTGAAGCGCGCCTCCGGGATCCAGAACGCGTGCACGACATCAGCCGACGTGAGCCGGAAGCGCACGGGCTGGCCGGCGGGCACGACGAGCGTCGGCAGCCGCGCCGGCCCCTCGCCCTGCTCGACGACGCCGCCCGGGTAGGTGAAGCGCCAGTTCCACTTCGCGCCGACGACCGCGATCGTCAGGCCGGCCGGCCCGGCGCGCGGCGCGGGGGCAGCGCGCGCCACCGTCTGGTTGACCCGATGGACCGAGTCGAAGCTGCGCCAAACCAGCAACGCGGCAACAAGCGCAAGCACAACCGCGTAGCCGATCTCAAACCGGGCGGCACTGGAGCGCAGGGACGGCGGCGGCCCGCCGGGCCTCGCCCGGTCACGCAGGACGATCACCGCGAGCGCGATCACGACGAGCGCGAAGACGCCCACCGCGATCGGCACATAGAGGTCAAAGAGCCCGGAGAACGCCCCGCGGGTGTCGGCGCCGCCGCTCACGTCAGCGCTCTACCCGCTATCGCGTCAGGACCCGCGCTGGGCTCCGGCGACCGCGTGCTTGAGCTCGTCCTTGCCCATCTTCGAGCGGCCCTTGATACCGAGCTCGCGGGCCTTCTGCTCCAGCTCGCGACGCGTTGGTGCGTCGCCGCGGCGGACCGCGTTGGCCTCCTTGCCCAGCGCGGTCCGCGTGCGCTTGGAGAGGTTTTGGAGGGTGTGCTGATCGCGAGCGGCGGACTGCGCCTTCTTGACGTTCTTCTTGGCCGCCTCGCGCTGCTTGGTGGTTGCCATGCCCTTGCGCTACCCGGACAGACGCGCCGGGCATTCATTGGTTGCCGCGCGTCGCGCCGCCCTCCCGGCGGGCAAGACGCTCGGCCGCCTTGCGTCCGGGATGGCCGAGCGGCAGGTCCTCGGGGATCAGGTCGTCGTGCGCCTCGGCGGTGTCTCCAAGCGGACGTCCCGGATCGGGCGTCAGCGGGCCGAGCGGCTCGCGCGAGCGCTCATCGCGCGGCGGGCCGTCGTGGTCGGGCGCCGGCGTCGCGTGGTCTTCGCCGCCGACGTCCGAGGCGGCGTCGCGGGCATCATCTGAAAGGGGCATGTTGTCCATCTACCCTCACGGCCGCGACCCGATGCCCGTCCGCAGCTCGCGCTCCCGGAAGCGGCCGCCAGCGTGGCGGTCCAGCGGCGGCGTACGGCCGCCCACGCCGTGGCCGAGCCCATCGAGCAACTCCAGCAGCGCATCGGCAGCGCTGTGCCGCGGCGTCCAGCCCAGTTCGGTCCGGGCGCGGGCGGTATCCATGACGGGCACGCCGCGCGCGAGGTCGATCCAGCCCGGCGACGTCGGCTGCAGGTGCGCACGCCAGGACAGCTGCACGGCGGCGCGCAGCGCACGGGCGCTCACCGGCACCGGCCGCGCTCCTAGCGCGCGCCCGAGCTCGGTCGCATCCATCAGCGGCTCGGCCGCGAGGTTGAACGCGCCGCGGACCTCGCGCTGGTCGATCACGAGCCGGTATGCCTCGGCGACGTCGTCGGCGTGCACCGCCTGAAAGGAGAGCCGGTCGGTCTTCGGGACCACCGGTAGCAGCGCACGGCGCAGCAGCGGGTTCGGGACCAGCGGCCCGAGGAAGTAGCGGCGGATCTCGCTGGCGGCGTCGCGCTGGAAGATCAGCCCCGGCCGCATCCGGACGACCCGTACATGTTCGTGCCCGGCCTCGACCACATCCAGCATCCGCTCGACCTGCGCCTTGTGCTGAGAGTAGGTGCTCGTCGGGATCCCGTTGCGCGCCCAGGACTCGTCGACCGCGCGGTCCTTCGGGCCCGGTGAGTAGACGCCGACCGACGAGGCGACCACGAGCGACCCGGCGCCCGCGGCCAGCGCCGCCGCGAAGACGTTCTCAGAGCCGCGGACGTTGACCGCCTCCATCGCCTCCGGATGACGGTCGGGCTGGATCAGCCACGCGAGGTGCACGACGACGTCGGCGCCCGCGAGCACCCGCGTCAGGTCGTCGCGGACGATGTCGGCCGTCGCCCACGTGACTTTGGGCGGCGGCGGACCGGACGGCCTGCGCCGCGCGATCCCCACGATCTCGCGTACGCGCTCGTCGTGCTCGAGCGCGCGCACCAGCGCGGATCCGACGTTCCCGGTTGCCCCGACGATCGCGACCTTCATGCCGACGACGTCCCCGCTCGGCGCGTGCTTGACGCGTGCGTTCGCCCGGGACGTCCAGTCGCGGAGAGCCGCTGCGCTCCGCGCAGCGGCCCCCGCCCGACGCAGGATCATCATCACCGGGGTTTGGGATGACGACGACCGCTTCGCCGTACCTCATCAGCCGCCCGCCATTTTCAGGTGCGAGCGTCCTTGGGTGCGAGAGACGTCCCCGGGTTGGACGTCTCGCAGCAGCGAGCGTCTAGCTGCGGACGCTGCCGGCCGCCCGACCGGCGCGGTCAGGTCCCGGCCGCGCGCCGAGCGCGCTGGGGCTCAACCGTGTAGCGCGGGTCCCGCGCCGAGGCCATTCCGCCTTCGAAGAGCCCGAAGCGGGTGAGCGCCGAGCCCGTGAGCAGCGCGGCCCCGCTGAGCGCCGCGCCGGCGCGCCCACGACGCGCGATCGTGGCCGCGCCCACGGCGCCGACCGCGGTCAGCGCCTTGGCCGCCTTGAGGCGCCGGCCCGCGCTGCCGCCGCGCAGCGCGCCGGCGACCATGCCCAGCCGGCGCTCCATCGCGTGTTCGGCGGCCAGTTCCGCGACGGCGCCCAGCACCGCCAGCCGCGCCGCCGGGGCCGACTGCGCCACCGGTGCGGCCAACAGCCCGGCGCCGGCGGCGGCGCTCGCCGCCGAGCCCGCGAAGACGTAGGGCAGCTCGCGGTGGCCGTCGTGCCAGGCGGGCACCGCGGTGTCGGCGATCAGCGCGGCGGTGTAGGTGCTGACGCCCGCGCCCATCAGCCCTGCGGCGACGCCGGCGGCGCGGCCGGTGCGCGGCGCACGCGCGAAGACGTCGCTGGCTGTCGCGACCACCGTCAGCGGCGCGTAGCCCGCCAGCAGCCAGACGCCCATGCTCATCGGCGACGTCGGCTTGACGACCCGCAACATGTTCAGGAACCGCTCCGGGCGCCCCAGGTCGTGGATCAGCGCGCCGAGCGAGACGAGGATCGCGCCCGTCGCGGTCAGCCGCGCGGCGCGGGCCAGCGCCGGACGGTCGCTGACGTCGGCGCCCGCGCCCAGCAGCGACGACGCGCCCGCAAGCCCTCCGGTGAAGAGGTAGCCGGCGATGTCGCGCTCGGCCCACACCGGCGGGTTGATGATGGGCTTGCCGTAGTAGGACCCCGTGTCGCTCACCGCCGCGCTCCCGCGAAGGACGCGACCACGCCGGCGACCAGCGCGCCCGCCGCCAGCCCGACGTGCTTCCACATCCGCGGCAGGTCGCGCGTGGTGACGACCGGGTCGGGCGGCAACCCGTACACCTCGGGCTCGTCGAGCAGCAGGAAGAACGCGCCGTCGCCGCCGACGCCGTCGTCGGGGTCCTCGCCGTAGAGCCGCGCCTCGACGACCCCCGCCTCGTGGAGGTGCTCGACGCGCCCCGCCGCGCGGTGGCGCAGCTCGTCCAGCTCGCCGAACTGGATCGAGTCCGTCGGGCACGCCTTCGCGCAGGCCGGCTCCTGGCCGACCTCCAAGCGGTCGTAGCAGAGCGTGCACTTGAAGATCCGGCCGTCGTCCTCGCGCTTGTCCAGCACGCCGTAGGGGCAGGCGGGAACGCAGTAGCCACAGCCGTTGCAGACGTCCTCCTGCACGACGACGGTCCCGAACTCGGTCCGGAAGATCGCACCGGTCGGGCAGACGTCCAAGCACGCCGCGTGCGTGCAGTGCTTGCAGACGTCGGAGGCCATCAGCCAGCGGAAGTCGCCGTCGCGCTGGAAGTTCGGCGCGTGGTCGCCGACGGGCTTGCGCTGCTCGATGAACGCCACGTGCCGCCAGGTGTCGGCGCCCAGCCCGCCCGAGTTGTCGTGCGACGTCCCCAGCCATTCCAGGCCGTCCTCCGGGACCTCGTTCCACTCCTTGCACGCGACCTCGCAGGCCTTGCAGCCGATGCAGACCGACGTGTCGGTGAAGAACCCCATGCGCGGGGTGCCGTCGCTCACGGCGCGACCCCCGTCGTCGCGGTGATGCCGGCGCGTGCGCAGTAGTCCTCCACCAACGCCCGGCGCGCCGGGCCCCGGGGTCGCCGACCCGGCCGGATGTCGATGGTCAACGCCTTGACCTCCTGGATGTGCGAGCTGGGGTCGAGCGCCATCGAGGACAGCTCGTTGACCGCGTCGCCCGTCGCATAGCCGTTGGCGCCCCAGTGGTAGGGCATCCCGAGTTGATGGACAACGCGTCCGTCGATGCGCAGTGGCGTCATCCGGTCGGTGACCATCACCCGCGCCTCGATCGCGCCACGCGCGCTGACCAGCGTCGCCCAGCCGGCCTGCTGCAGACCACGCACCTCCGCCAGCTCGGGCGAGACCTCCACGAACAGCTCGGGCTGCAGCTCGGCGAGATACGGCGTCCAGCGCGACATCCCGCCCGCCGTGAAGTGCTCGGTCAACCGGTAGGTGGTCAACACGTAGGGGAACACGTCGGCGCCCGCCTCGCCCGGGTCCGGGTGGTAGCGGTTGGCCGGATGCTCGTAGACCTGCCGCGCGGGATTGCGCTGCTGGCGGTGCAGGCGGTTGCGCACCGGCGAGTCCTGCGGCTCGTAGTGGGTGGGCATCGGCCCGCTGGCCGTGCCGGCCGGCGCGTAGAGCCAGCCGCGGCCGTCGGCCTGCATGATGAAGGGGTCGTCGCCAGCCAGCGCGTCGGGCCCGATGGCCCCGTCGGGCGGCCGGTAGCCCGGCGGCTTGTCGGCCTCGAAGTCGGGCACGTCGTCGCCGACCCACTTGCCCTGGTCCTCGTCCCACCAGACGAGCTTCTTGCGCTCGCTCCACGGCCGCCCCTCGGGATCGGCCGAGGCACGGTTGTAAAGGATGCGGCGGTTGGCCGGCCACGCCCACGCCCACTCGCTGCCCGTCCAGCTCTGCTCGCGCGCGGGGGTGCGACGCGCGGTCTGGTTGACACCGTCGGCGTAGGACCCGCAGTAGATCCAGCAGCCGCACGAGGTCGACCCGTCGTCCTTCAGCTCGGTGTAGGCCGACAAGAAGTCGCCGTCGGCGTTCCAGCCGCTGATCTCGGCCAGGACCGCGTCGGCGCTGGGCTCCTCGTGCTCGCCTTCGGTCGGGTAGTCCCAGGTGAGGTCCAGGACCGGCCGGTCCATCTCGTCGGTCGAGCCCGCCAGGCGCTCGCGGATGCGCTTGCCCAAGTGGTACATGAACCACAGCTCGCTGCGCTGGTCGCCGACCGGCTCCTGGGCCTTGTGGTGCCACTGCAGCATCCGCTGGGTGTTGGTGAACGTGCCCTCCTTCTCGATGTGCGCGGCGGCGGGGAAGAAGAACACCTCGGTCGCAAGGTCCTCGGTGGCCCACTCGCCGGACTCGATCTCGGGGCCGTCCTTCCACCACGTCGCGCTCTCGATCAGCGAGAAGTCGCGGACCACCAGCCAGTCGAGGTTGGCCATGCCGAGCCGCTGCATCCGCGCGTTGGCCGAGCCGACCGTCGGGTTCTGACCGAACAACATGTAGCCCTTGACGGTCCCCTTGACCTGCTCCATGACCGTGTCGTAGGTGCTGTGCGTGCCGGTCAGCCGCGGCAAGTAGTCGAAGGCCCAGTCGTTCTCAGCAGTCGCCGCCGCGCCCCACCAGGCCTTCAGCAGGCTCACGAAGTAGGACGACATGTTGCCCCAGAAGCCCTTGTCGGGCGCATCAGCGGTGACGAACGACTGCAAGTCTGTGTGCGCATGGGCGTGCGGCATCGGAATGTAACCGGGCAACGTGTCGAACAACGTCGGGATGTCGCTCGAGCCCTGGATCGACGCGTGCCCGCGCATCGCCATCACGCCGCCGCCCGGGCGCCCCATGTTGCCCAGCAGGAGCTGGAGGATCGACGCGGCGCGGATGTACTGCGAGCCGATCGTGTGCTGCGTCCAGCCGACGCCGTGGACGAACGCCGTCGTCCGCTCCCGCCCCGAGTTGGCCACGAACAAGTCGCAGATCTGACGGAAGAGCTCCGGCGGGACGCCGCAGACCCGCTCGACCATCTCGGGTGTATAGGACGCGTAGTGGCGCTTGAGGATCTGCCAGACGCAGCGCGGATGCTCGAGCGTCGGGTCCAGCGTCGGCGTGCCGCGGTTCTCGGGCCCGTGCTCGTCGCCGCCGCTGCTGTGCTGGGCGCGGACGTTGCCCTCCTGGTCGCGCTGGCCCGCCGCGGCGGCCACGAACGCGCCTTCGTACTGCCAGCTCGAGGGGTCATAGCCCCGGATCTCGGGATCGAAGCCGGAGAACAGCCCGTCAGCGCCCGCGTCCTCGAACTCCTCGCGGACGATCGTCGGCGCGTTGGTGTAGTTGACGACGTACTCGCGGAAGTCCAGGTCGTTGGCGATGACGTGGTTGATGATCGCGCCGAGGAACGCGATATCGGTTCCGGCGCGCAGCGGCACGAAGACGTCGGCCAGCGCGCTCGTGCGGCTGTAGTGCGGGTCGATGTGGACGACCGTCGCCCCACGCGCCTTGGCCTCCATCACCCACTGGAAGGCGACCGGGTGCGCCTCGGCCATGTTGGAGCCTTCAAGCACGATGAGATCGGAGTGCTGGAGGTCACCGGGCATCGTGCTTGACGCGCCGCGGCCGAACGAGGTGCCCAGGCCCACGACCGTCGAGCTGTGGCAGACCCGTGCCTGGTTCTCGATCTGGATGACGCCCAGCGCGGTCAGCAGCTTCTTGATGAGGTAGTTCTCCTCGTTGTCCAGCGCGGCGCCGCCCAGCGCGGCCAGACTCATCGTGCGTCGCACGCGCTTGGCATCGTCGCCCTCGCCGACCTCCCACTGCCAACCACGCCGGCGCTCGGCGAGGATGCGATCGGCGACCATGTCCATCGCGGTCTCGAGGTCCAGCCGCTCCCAGTCGGTCGCGTGCGGCGGGCGATAGAGGACATGCTGCTCGCGCGCGTCGCCGGTCGTGAGCTGCAGCGTGGCCGAGCCCTTGGGGCACAGCCGCCCGCGGCTGTGCGGCGCATCCGGATCGCCCTCGATCTGCACCGCCTTGCCGTCCTTGACGTACACGTTGAGCGCACAGCCGACGGCGCAGTACGGACAGACCGACTTCACGACGCGGTCGGCATCCGCGGTCCGGGCACGCAGCGTCGCCGAGCGGCGAGACTTCGCCGCGGCGCCACGGGCACTCGGGTCGTCGCCGCAAAGCTGGCGGACGACCGGCCAGGCCGACGGCAGCGGGAGCCGAGGCGTCACGACGACTCCGGTGACGACAGCTCGTGCCGGGCGCGCTCGCGCACCCAGGCGACGACCACGGGCTTCTCGGTCGGGTTGTGCGCGCGCGGGTTGACGAGCGCCTGATCGCCGTCAGGCGCACCGTCCGCCGGCCGGCCCGTGGCGATCATGTAGGCCTTTCCGGGCGCGATGCCGAACGCCTCGCCGACCGTCTCATAGGTCGCTCCCCTGTCCAGCAGCTCGAGCACCTCTGCGCGCGTAGGCATCGCACGTGGCGATACCCGCTCTCCCGCCACGCGCAACCATCGCCGCGTCCGGATCGCCGGATCGATCGCTACGGCACGTAGCGCGCGGCGTCGGGATCGACGATCGGCAACAGGCCGTCGAGGCCGGTGAGCGCCAGGATCCGCGTGGCGGGGCCAGTGCCGGTCACCACGCCGAAGGTCGACCCGACCATCGTGGCCGCCTCGCGCGCATCAAGGAGAACATGGACCGCGGTGGTGTCCATGAACGTCACCTCGCGGAGGTCCAAGACCACCTCAGTCCAGCCTGATTCCCAGAGCTCGCGCAGCTCACGCCGCACGATGTCGCCCGTGCTGAGATCGATCTCGCCCTTCAGGACCACGGCCACACGGGTGCGATCAGGAACGACGACGAGACGCAACAGATCTTGGGCAGGCAACAGACGCTCTCCTCGAACGTGTGACGATGACTGAAGCGCTGCCGAGCCAGGGCCGCCCCTTGGGAGCGCCGGGCCCGCATCGGACCTTCGGGGCAGCCGGTTCGCGCCGCGAATCGCCTGCTTGGGTTGGAGCCTAGCGCCAGAAGATCATCGCTTCAACAGCTCGCGCCGATGTCTCTACCGTCGCATCGGCGGGTACGGCGCTGCCATGGCGACCATCGGCATCTTCCTGTCCAGCGAGGAGCAGAGCGCGAAGCGCCTGGTCGACATCGCGGTCAAGGCCGAGGACGCGGGCTTCCGCGACCTCTGGATCTCCGACCACTTCCATCCCTGGATCGACGCCCAAGGCGAGTCGCCGTTCGTCTGGTCGACCATCGGCGCCATCGCCGCCGCGACACGCGAGGTCACCCTGACGACGGCCGTCACCTGCCCTACGGTGCGGATCCACCCGGCCATCATCGCCCAGGCCGCCGCGACGAGCGCGACCCTGCTGGACGGCCGCTTCCGCCTCGGCGTGGGCTCGGGCGAGGCGCTCAACGAGCACATCCTCGGCGACCCGTGGCCGGGGATCGAGCAGCGCCTGAGCATGTTGGAGGAGTCGGTCGCGATCATGCGCGCGCTGTGGGAGGGCGACAACGTCAGCTATGACGGTCAGCACTACATCGTCGATCGCGCGCGGCTCTACTCACTGCCCGACGAGCCGCCGCCTGTCCTGGTCTCCGCCTTCGGCCCCCAGGCCATCGAGACCGCAGGCCGCATCGGCGACGGCTACATCAACGTCGCACCCGACCCCGACCTGCTCGCGTCCTATCGCGAGGCCGGCGGGACAGGGCCCGCGCAGGCCGGGACCAAGATCTGCTGGGGCACCGACGAGGCCGCGTGCGTCGACACGGTCCATCGCCTGTGGCCCAACGAGGCGCTCGGCGGCGAGCTTGCCCAGGTGCTGCCGATGCCCGCGCACTACGAGGCCGCCTGCGCGCCGATCACCAAGGAGATGATCGCCGAGACCGTGCCGTGCGGCCCGGATGCCGACCGACACGCGGCCGCGATCCAGGAGTTCTTCGACGCCGGCTACGACGAGGTCTACGTCAACCAGATCGGCGACGACCAAGAAGGCTTCCTGAAGTTCATGGCCAAGGAGATCGCGCCGCGGTTCAGCTCCTGAACGCGCCGCCTCCACGCAGGTCGCTCGCGGAGCCAGGTCCGGTTGCGGACATCACACGGCGGGGACCGTTCGTCGCGGCCCTGGTCCGGTCATATCTCCAGCATCGACACGCCGCGGGTCCGGTCCGGCAGGCGGCGCGTTGATGGTGTCTGAAGGAAGCGGGGCAACTCACCGGGGGACCCGAAGCCGTCAGATCTTCTGTTCGATCAAGGAGGTCTTCGATGTCCCAGCAACCCGCAGCCCCGCTGCGCCCGACACGTGATGGCGACGCTCAGCTGCAGCTCGTCCGCCGCTACTCCAAGCTGCTGCGCGAGTCCGCCGCCGCCGCGCGTGCAGGGTCGGCCCAGGCCCGACGAGGTGCCGGCCAGCGCCGGACCTCGGTGTCCGGTGACGCCGCCGGCGGGGAGATCCAAAGCGTTGCGGCCGTCTCCTTGGACTAGCGCCGTCGCCGTGCCGGTTCGAGGACCTGCTCGCCGTAGCTGTTGTCGGCCGGGTTGAGGGTCACGCCGGGCGCGACGATCGCGTCGATGCGGTCCAACAGGGCTGGGTCGAGCGTGACGTCGGCGGCGGGCAGTTGGCTGTCGAGCTGCTCCATCGTGCGCGGCCCGATGATCGCCGAGGTCACCGCGGGATGGTTGACGACGAAGGCGATGGCCAGCTCGATGAGCGACACGCCGGCCTCATCGGCGACGTGGGCGGCTGCTGGACGGCGTCGAGCTTGCGCTGGTTGTCGGGCAGCGCCATGTCGAAGCGGCTGGCCAGCCGCTGGCGCGCGGGCGAGGTCGGCGAGCTGTCGGCGGTCCAGTTGCCCGACAGCCAACCGCCGGCCAGCGGGCTGTAGGTGAGGATGCCCATGCCGTGGCGCTCGGCGGTGGGCAGCACGTCGAGCTCGATGCCGCGCACGAGCAGCGAATAGGGCGGCTGCTCGGTGCGGAGCCGCTCCCGGCCGCGGTCGCGCGCCACCCACTGGGCCTCGACGATCTCCCCGGCCGAGAACGACGAGGAACCGATGTAGCGGACCTTGCCCTGGCGCACGAGGTCGGTGAGGGCACCCAGCGTCTCGTCGATGTCCACGCCGGGAACGGGGCGATGCATCTGGTACAGGTCGATCCAGTCGGTGCCCAGGCGCCGCAGCGAGCTCTCGACCTCGCTGATGATCCAGCGGCGCGAGACGCCACCCTTGTTGGGGCCCTCCCCCATCGGCCCCCAGAACTTGGTCGCGAGAACCACATCATCGCGGCGGCCCTTGAGCGCCTTGCCCACGATCTCCTCCGACTCACCAGCCGAGTAGATGTCGGCGGTGTCGACGAAGTTGATGCCCGCGTCGAGCGCGTGATGGATGATGCGGATCGCGTCGTCGTGGTCGGTGTTGCCCCATGCGCCGAACATCATCGTGCCGAGGCACAGCTCGGAGACCTGGACACCGGTGCGTCCCAGCGGTCGGTAGTTCATGGTGGTGCTCCTGGTCAGCCCTGCTGGACGCTCTCGGTGGTCATGACGACCACTATGCCCGGGATCCGGGCTCGCTAAGGGCCCCTGTCGGAGCGGCATTGCGCCTGTAACGGACGGCGCCGGCCGTGGACTGTGGGTCCATGCCGATCCCCTCAACGATCCAGACCTTCATCGACGACCAGGCCGACGCGGCCCCGACGCGCTACGACGACCTGCGCGCCGTCGTGTTCAACGGCACGCTCAAGCGCTCGCCGGAGCCCAGCCAGACCGACGGCCTGCTCGCGATCCCGCGCGGCATCTTCGAGCGCGTCGGCGTCCGCCTCGACGAGATCCGCACGGTCGACCACACGATCCCGCCCGGCGTGTGGCCCGACATGACCGAGCATGGCTACGACGCCGACGACTTCCCGAGGATCTACCGCGAGCTCGTCGAGCCGGCCGACATCATCATCATAGCCGGACCGATCTGGCTCGGCGACCAGAGCTCGCAGACCCGCACGATCATCGAGCGCTTGTACGCCTACTCGGGCGACGTCAACGACGCCGGCCAGTGGTCTTACTACGGCAAGGTCGGCGGCGCCGTGACGACCGGCAACGAGGACGGCGGCAAGCACGTCAGCGCTCAGATCTTGTACGCCTTGCAGCACATCGGCGTGACCGTGCCGCCGCAGTCCGACACCTACTGGAACGGCGAGGCCGGCCCGGGTGACTCCTACAACGACGCCGGCAGCGGCGGCCCCGAGAACGCCTGGACGACCCGCAACACCGTCTTCATGACCTGGAACATCCTGCACTACGCCCGGATGCTCAAAGACGCCGGCGGCGTCCCGGCCTACGGGAACTCGACCGCCGATTGGGACCTCTCCCACCCCGACCATCCGAACCCGGAGTACCGCTGAAACAAGCGCAGCGGCGAGGGTTGCGCCAGCGGTCCGTCCCAGCCGACCAAGTGCTAGGACTACGGTACGTACTCCAGGAAGCGCCCGAGATCGCGGAAGCCGACCGCCGCGTACGTTCGCTCGGCCATCGCCGTGGACTGCAGGCTGGCCGTCCGGCAACCGCGGTCGACGGCGGCGTGGAGATGATGTGCGGTGAGTGCCGAGCCGATCCCCCGCCGCCGAGCCTGCTCGAGCGTGGTGACGTTGAACACGCCGCAGTCGCCATCGTGGTCGAAGGCCAGCGCGGTCGCGACGTCTTCTCCGTCGCTCCGGGCCACGAGCACGTGGAACGCGCTCGGGTCAACGCCGCTGAGCAGGCCCGCGGGCACGCCCAGGATCCGCAGGCACGCATCCCAGTCGGCGCGTCGGAGCTCGAGCTCGGGCTCGGACGTGGCGGGCGGCAGGTCGGCGAGCGCCAGGCCCATCGCCCGCGTGGACTCTTCGATCGCGTATCCGCGGCGGCTCAACTCGTCTCGGAGCCCCTCGTCGCTCTCGTGGATCCACGCGGCGTAGCGCTCGACGCCCGCCGCGCCGTAGGCCGCCTCCATGGCGTCGACCGCCGCCGCCCGCTCGGCCGGCCCGAGGTCGCGATCGAGCACCGCGTTGTTGTAGACGTCGCGCTCAGGGCCACTCGGGAAGACCGCCGCCGCGACGCCATCCGATCGCGCGAGCCCAGCGCCCGCTGAGCCGCGGGCGTAGGCCTCCCATGAGGCGAGGAGGGTGGCAACCCCGCGCGCGTAGAGGTCGTCGTCGGTCATGCCGCTTCGTCGTGCACGGCAGGACCCATTGTCACGCCGCTCACCAGACGGTCTCGAACAGCAGCTGCGTGAGCAGCGTCTGGACGGCGAGCGCCAGCAGGGCGAGGCGCAGCCGGCGCGGCGGGATCACGGTCGCAGCGGCGGCGCACGCCAAGGGGACGAACGGGAGCCAGATCCGCTCGGTCTCGGCCTTGGTGAACGCGAGGAGCGAGGCGATGGCGATGACGACAGCGAGCGCGACGGCGCCGGGGTCGCGGCGGCGGGCGGCGACCAGCCAGCCGCCGGACAGCGGCAGCCCGGCGCAGGCCATCCAGGCGATTGGCGATCCGAGCGCCCAGAACCAGTACGGGCGGATATCGGCCAGCGAGCGGCGGTAGACCGCCTCGGTCGCGTGCAGCGTGCCGATCGGGTCGTAGCCGTAGGCGGCCGCCAACCACGCGTTCAACACCAGGAACGGGAGCGCGCAGGCCACCGCCAGCCACACCGCGCTCCGCCATCCATCGCGCTGCCACGTGACCAGGACGGCAAACGCTCCGGCAGCCAGCAGCGCCCACGAGCAGAACGCGGCGATCGCGAGGACGACCGCCCCGGCCCCGCGCGCGCCCCACGACGGCCGGACGAGCAGCGCCGCAGCCGCGGTGCCCAGCGCCGCGTAGACCGCGTCGGCCGACGTGGCGCCGAAGAGCAACAGCCCAGGCGCGGCGGCGGCGAGCAGGCCCGCGGTCCGCGCGATGCGCTCGTCCTGCCCCAGCCCGCGACCCAAGGCATAGGTCAACGGCGCGCACGCCGCCGCTGCACCGATGCACAGCGCGGCGAAGCGCGCCGGGGTCGTCAGCGTCGTCAGGTGGGCGAAGAGGAGCAGGCCCGGCGGGTGGCCGGCGACGTTGACGGGCGCCGCGGGCACCAGCTCGGCGAAGCGGTCCAGGAAGAAGCGCGACCCGTAGGACAACGCCGGCAGCCCGGGCAGGTACTCGTTCTTGGCCTCGAACGATCCGCGCGGACCGGTGTCGAAGATCGCATCCCATGCGTGCGAGCCGGTGCGTGCGGCGTTGACGGCCAGCGCGGTCGTCAGCGCCGCGACGATCACCGTCAAGATGTAGGTGTTGCGGGGAAGCCGCAAGAGCAGCGGCCCGAGCGCCACCAGGGCGCCCAGCGCGGCGACCGCCACGATGACCCAGACGTCGATCCGCGGCAGCCACCCCATGACGAACGGCGGCGTCGCGGTGCCGAGCACGCGGCCCGAGCGCTCGACCAGCAGCCCGACCATCGTCCACCCGGCCGCGAGCGCGAGCGCGCCGAGCAGGAGGCGCCGGTCGGTCAGGCGCGGGCGGCGTCGCACCCGCGTGGCGGTCGCCGTGCTCACGCCGCGATCGCCAGCCCCGCGAAGGCGCGTGCGAACGCCGTGGCCGGCGCCGACTCCGCAACGCGGGCGGCGTCGTCGATCGTGTCGACGTCGACCAGCGTCGCCGCGTCGGCGACGTCGAGACCCAGCGCCGCCAACCGGGCGCGTTGCGCCGCGAGCGTGTGCTCGACGCTCATTGGCACGCCGATGAGCGCACGCGGATCAGCCCGGCGCAGGCCGATGCCCCAGTACCCACCGTCGGTGGCCGGGCCGAGGACCGCGTCGTGGTCATCGAGCGCCGCCAGCGCCTCGGCCAGCAGCGCGCCGGTGAGCTGGGGCGTGTCCATCCCGACGATCAGCGCCGGGCCGTCGCGGAGGTCCTCGAAGGCGGCGGCCAGTCGCTCGTCGAGACCGCCGCCCCGTTGTGCGATGACCTGCTCGCCGTCCAGCCACACGCCCGGCGTCCCGTCGAGCACGATCGCCCGGTGGACGGCGCGCCCCGCCATCGCCGCCGCGTCGGCCATCGCGGCCAGCGTGTCGCGCAACGCCGCCTCGGCGAGGTCCGCCGCCTGGCCTGGCGTGCACGGCGGGCACAGGCGCGTCTTGACGCGCCCGGCGACCGGCGCCTTGGCGATCACGGCGAGCGTGACGGCAGCCGGCGCGCTCACGCGAGCACCGCCGCCATGTCGCGCACGGTCCGCAGCGTCCCGCGCACGGTGCCGGTGACCTTCGAGCGCCCCGTCCGCTC
Source organism: Baekduia sp. (assembly GCF_035996765.1). Lineage (NCBI taxonomy): Bacteria > Bacillati > Actinomycetota > Thermoleophilia > Solirubrobacterales > Baekduiaceae > Baekduia > Baekduia sp. The sequence goes on along the minus strand of NZ_DASYJG010000040.1, from coordinate 7,262 downwards.
GTGGTAGGGCACCCCGACCTCGCCGATCGGCCACCCGGCGCGGTCGGCGCGCACGACCATCTCCAGCGGCCAGCCGAAGCGGCGGTCGGCGACGCCGAGATCGAGCAGCGCGCGGCGCCCGGCGGCGCGCATCGGGCCGAGGTCCTCCAGCCGCGGTCCGCCCCGGCGCGCGAGCTCGTAGACCAAGACGCGGTTGGCGATCCGGGCGTGCACGGGCCACGCGCCGCGGCCCGCTCGGCGCGCCCCGAGCATGAGGTCGGCGGCGCCGGAGACGACCGGGTCGGCGACCCGCGGCAGATCGGCCGGGTCCAGCGACCCGTCGCAGTCCATGAAGCACACCACGTCGCTGCGCGCCGCCCGCAGCCCGGCGAAGCACGCCGCGCCGAACCCGCGCTGGGGCTCGACGACGACCCGCGCTCCCAGCGACCGGGCCAGCTCCGGCGAGCCGTCCGTCGACCCGTTGTCTGCCACGATCGCGCGATAGCCCGCGGGCAGGCGCTCGAGCACCCACGGCAGCGCCGCCGCCTCGTCGAGGACCGGCAGGATCACGTCGATCACCCGCTACAACTCCTGCGATGCGGATCCTCGTCACGGGCGGCGCCGGCTTCATTGGCTCGCACATCGCCGACGCGCTCGTCGCCCGCGGTCACACGGTCCGGATCGTCGACGCGCTGCTGCCCGGCGCCCACGACGGCGTCCCGCCGGGCCTGCCCGAGGCGGCCGAGCTGGTCCACGCCGACCTGCGCGAGGCCGAGGTCGCCCGTGCCGCCGTGGCCGGCGTCGACGCGGTCTGCCACCAGGCCTCGATGGTCGGCCTCGGCACGGACTTCGGCGATGTCGCCGACTACGTGTCGCACAACGACCTCGGGACCGCGCAGCTGCTCCGAGCGCTCGGCGCACGCGACTTCTCCGGCCCGCTCGTGCTGGCCTCCAGCATGGTGGTCTACGGCGAGGGCGGCTACGCCTGCCCCGAGCACGGCGACGTCGCCCCCGGTCCGCGCGCGATCGGCGACCTGGAGGCGGGCCGCTTCGAGCCGCCGTGCCCGCGCTGCGGCCAAGCGCTCGAGCCACGCTCGGTCGGCGAGGACGCGCCGTTGGACCCGCGCAACGTCTACGCCGCGACCAAGCTCCACCAGGAGCACCTCGTCGGCGCGTTCGCCCGTGAGCAGGACGGCGTCCGGCCCGTGGCGTTGCGCTATCACAACGTCTACGGGCCACGGATGCCCCGCGACACGCCGTACGCCGGCGTCGCCAGCATCTTCCGCTCGTCCCTGGAGCGCGGCGAGGCGCCGCGCGTCTTCGAAGACGGGGCGCAGCGGCGCGACTTCGTCCATGTTGGTGATGTCGCCCATGCCAATGTCCTTGCCTTGGAGGCCGGCGACGACGTCCGCGGTGCGTTCAACATCGCCTCGGGCACGCCGCGCAGCGTCGGCGACATGGCCCGCGCGCTGGCCGCCGCGATCCCCGGCGGCCCGGAGCCCGCCGTCACCGGCGACTTCCGGCGCGGCGACGTCCGCCACGTCTTCGCGTCGCCCGACCGCGCCCGCGCGGTCCTCGGCTTCAGCGCGCGGATCGGGCTGGAGGACGGCATGGCCGAGTTCGCGCGCGCGCCGCTGCGCCGCCCGGCGCGCGTCGTCTAGCGGCGCGACGCTCATCCCGCCCGCCGCACGTCGACGAGCTGCAGGACGCTCGCGTCGCGGCCACGGACCGCGAGCACGCCGCGTGCCGGGTCGACCGCGACGCCCACGGGCTGGCGGACGGTCGCCAGCCGGGCGACCGGCCGCGGCCGCCCGTTGGCGGGCAGGCTGACGACCTCATTGCGGGCGGTGAGCGTGACCCACAACCGGTGGCGCACGGGGTCGACCGCGATCGCGTACGGCCCGCCGGGCAGGAAGACCCGGCGCACGAGCGCCAGCTGCGGCCGCGTCGCGAAGACCAGCAGCGCGCCGCCGCGCGTGTCGGTCACGTAGAGGCGATCGGCGACGGCGGCGACGTGTGTGGGCCCGACGCCCGCGGCCGCGTGCGCGATCCGCTGCCGCGTGCGGGGGTCGACGAGCGCCAGCGCCCGCTCACGCCCGGCGAGCACCGCCTGCGTGCGGCCCGAGACCACGGAGGACGGCTCAGCGCTTGCGGCCCGCAGCAGCGCCGCCGGCGCGCCGGCGAAGGCGACGACCCGCCCCGCGGGCGGCGTGACGGGCACGGGCGCCCGCGCCGGGCCGGCGGCCGGCGGCAGCTCGCCGACCGCCGCCGAGCCGCACCCGACCAACGCGACGGCCGCGAGCGCGGCCGCGACCACGGCGGTCCCACCCGCGGCGATCAGCTCGTCCCCAGCTCGAGCGCGGCGAACCAGCGGCCATCATCGCCCCAGCGCTCGGCGACCGTGAACCCCGCGGCGGCGGCGGGCTCATCGATCGCGTCGACCGCGACGCGCGCCCAGCAGAACGGCGCGCTGACGACGGCCTCGCCCTCCAGCCGCAGGCGGCCGGCGCGCAACCCGGTCCCGGGCGGCTCCAGCTCCGCGAGCACGCGACCGTCCGATCGGAGCATCGCTCCGATGCGACGCAGCAGCGCGACCGGGCAGCCACCGATGCCGATGTTGCCGTCCAGCAGCAGGGCGGTGCGCCAGGTTCCGGCCCCGGGCAGGTGGTCGAAGATCGAGCCGTGGACGACGTCGGCGCCCCCGCGGCGGGCCAGCTCCACCGCGGCGTGCGTGACGTCCACGCCGACGGCCAGCACCCCTTGGCGGGCTAGCGCGTGGACGTGGCGTCCGGGGCCGCAGCCGACGTCGAGGACCGGCCCGCGCGCACGGCCCAGCAGCCGCTCGTCGCTCGCTGACGCACGGCCGAGCCACGGCTCGACGTCGACGCGCCAGGCCGTTCCGTCGTCGAGCCGCGCGACAAGCGCCACCCGACCGCTGAGCGCTTCAGAATAAAGGTCGGCCGGGTCGGTCACGTCGCCCGACCCTACGTAGCCGGTCCTTACGAATCGATGACGGATCCCTGCAACTCGGCGCCGTCGCCCGCTGCGCCTGTCATCGTCGGATCCGATGGCCGACCAGCCGCACACCCCCGCATCGGTCCTGGTGGTCGACGACGAGCCGACGATCGGCGAGATCGTCTCGCGCTACCTCGAGCACGCGGGCTACGCCGCCGAGGTCGTCGGCGACGGCCACGCCGCGCTCGACGCCTTCGGCCGCCGCCGCCCCGACCTCGTGGTGCTCGACCTGATGATGCCCGGCATCGACGGCCTGGAGGTCATGCGCCGGATGCGCGAGCAGCAGGGCGCACGCGTCGCGATCATCCTGCTGACCGCCCGCGGCGAGGAGTCTGACCGCATCACCGGCCTGCAGCTCGGCGCCGACGACTACGTCGTCAAGCCGTTCTCCCCCGCCGAGCTGGTCGCGCGCGTCGGCGCGGTGCTGCGCCGCCACGACCCCGCGACCACCTGGGCGCCGCCGGTCGAGGTCGGCGACCTCGTCATCGACCCCGAGTCCCGCGAGGCGACGCGCGCCGGCGAGCCGCTGACGCTGACCCAGCGCGAGTTCGAGCTGCTGCTCTTCCTCGCCCAACACCCCGGCAAGGCGTTCGCCCGCGAGGCGCTGATGAACCACGTCTGGCGGTTCTCCTATTACACGGACACCTCGACGGTCACCGTCCACATCCGCCGCCTGCGCGCCAAGATCGAGCGCGACCCCGACCAACCCAAGTACATCGAGACGGTCTGGGGCGTCGGCTATCGCTTCGCCGCCGCGCCATGAGCCGGACCACCGCACCGGGGCTGCTGTGCTCGACGCTGACGGCGGCCGTGCTGTCGGGCGTCGCCGGGCTGGTCTACGGCGGCCACGCGGCGGTCGTGACCGCCGAGATCCTGCTGCCGCTCGGCTGGATCACCGTCCTGGTGACCACCGCGACCGTGCAGCGCCGCGACCGCCTCGGCGGCCTGCGCCGCCAGTTCGGGGCGATCGCCGTGATCGCCGCCGCGCAGCTCGCCGCAGGCGTCGCGCTGTTCGTCGCCATCATGTTCGTCTCGCCCCACGACGCGCTGCTGACCGTGCTGCTGGCCGTCGACTGCGGCGTGCTCGCGCTGTGGGCCGGGCTGGTGCTCGGGCACCACGCGCTGGCCGACCTCGACGACGTCCGCACCACCCTCGCCGCCGTCGGCGCGGGGCGGCGCGACGTGCTGACCGGCGCCGCGCCGACCGACGAGCTGGGGCGCCTGGCCGCCGACGTCGACGTCATGGTCAGCCGGCTCCACGACGAGGAGGACGCGCGCGGGCGGCTGCTCGCCGCGGTCTCGCACGACCTCCGCACACCGCTGACCGCGCTGCGGCTCCTGGCCGAGGCGATCGGCGACGGCGTCGTCGACGAAGGCGACCGCGCCGAGTACGCCCGGCGCATGGGCACGCATCTGACCGCGCTCAGCGCGCTGGTCGACGACCTCTTCGAGCTGACGCGCGTCCGCAGCGGCGACCTCGGCGCGATGACCGAGCGCGTGCGCCTGGACCTGCTCGTCGCCGAGACCGTCGACGCGATGCGCCCCACCGCCGCGGCGGGCGCCGTCGAGGTGCGCTCCGAGCTGGCCGCCGAGCTGGCCGTCGCGCGCGCCAACCCCGACAAGGTCCAGCGCGTCCTGTTCAACCTGATCCAGAACGCGATCCACCACACGCCGCCCGACGGCAACGTCACCGTCCGGGCGCTCGCCCTGCCCGGTGAGATCGAGATCCAGGTCTCCGACACCGGCACCGGCATCCCGGCGCCGCTGCGCGACCGCGTCTTCGAGCCGTTCTTCCGTGCCGACGCCTCGCGCACCGACGCGGGTGCCGGCCTCGGGCTGGCGATCGCCCAGGCGATCGTCGAGGCCCACGGCGGCCGGATCTGGGTCGCGCAGCCGGAGACCGGCGCGTCGGTGCGCTTCCGGCTTCCGGGTGCGATCGCCGTGCCCGAAGGGGCACGGTGAGATGGGCCTGCTGCCGAAGGATCCGCCCCCGGGCCCCAGCCGGGAGGACTTCTGGCTGTCGCCCGTCCGCGGCCCCTGGCTGACGACGATCCTCGGCTCGGTGCTGCTCGTCGCGGTGGTGATCGTCGGCGTGACCGGCTTCCTGTCGCACGCGGCCTACAACCCGGACCTCGGGCGCAACGCGATCATCCCGCGCGATCACGACTTCCAGTTGTTGGTGTTCAACTGGCCGACGCGACCGACATGGCTGTTCGCGCTCAACCAGTCGCTGCACACGATCGTCGGGATCATCGCCGTCCCGCTGTTGTTGGCCAAGCTCTGGTCGGTCATCCCCAAGCTGTTCGCCTGGCCGCCGGCCGCATCGCCCGCGAAGGCGCTCGAGCGGCTGTCGCTGCTGGGGCTGGTAGGCGGCGCGATCTTCCAGTTCGGCACCGGGATCTTCAACGCTCAGCTCTACTACCCGTGGCACTTCAACTTCGTCGTGGCCCACTACTACGGCGCGTGGGTGTTCCTCGGCGCGCTGGCCCTGCACGTGGCGATCAAGCTGCCGACGATGCGCAAGGCGATCCGCGAGCGTGGCGCGCTGCAACCGCTGATCGACGACATCACCGCGACGGAGGCCGAACCCCACGAGCCCGGCGGCCTGGCGCCGCCGGTCCCCGAGCCGGCCACGATCTCGCGCCGCGGCGTCCTCGCCCTGGTCGGCACCGCCTCGGCCGGCCTGTTCGTCGTCACCGCCGGGCAGTCGATCGGCGGCCCGCTGCGCTCGATCGCGCTGCTGGCCCCGCGCGGGCGCGGGTCGACGTTCCCGGTCAACAAGACGGCGCGGCTGGCGCGCGTGACGCCGGCGATGGTCGGCGCCACGTGGCGGCTGGAGCTGTCGGGCGGCGGCGCGGGCGAGCCGCTGTCGTTGTCGCGCACCGCGCTGCTCGCCATGGACCAGCACAGCTACGACCTGCCGATCGCCTGCGTCGAGGGCTGGACGACCACCCAGCGCTGGACGGGCGTGCGGCTCAAGGACCTCGCCGGCCACGCCGGGGCGAGCAACGACATGCTGTTGCACGTCGAGTCGCTGCAGCCCGGCGGCGCGTTCCGCCAGACGACCCTGAGCACCGGCCAGTGGCGCGACGACGAGGCGCTCCTGGCGCTGAAGGTCAACGGCGCAGACCTCCCGCTGGACCACGGCTATCCTGCCCGGATCATCGTGCCCGCGCTGCCCGGCGTGCACTGCACGAAGTGGGTCGGCAAGCTGGCGTTCGGGACGCCCGCGTGATCACCGCGTTCCGCCGGCGCTACGGTGCCTCGCCGCTGCACCTGCTCGGGCACCTCGCGGCGTTCGCGATCGCCTACTACGCGCTCAGCGAGGTGCTGCTGTCCAGGTACAGCCACCCCATCAACTGGGTGGCCTGGTTCATCGGCGGCGCTCTGCTGCACGACCTCGTCTTCCTCCCCGTCTACGTGATCCTGGACACGATCGCGCGCCTCGGCGTCGCCGACTATCCACAGCGCCGCGTCAACGCCATCAACCACATCCGGTTCCCCGCCGTCATGGCCGGCACGATGTTCCTCGTGTACTTCCCGCTGATCCTGGGCGACGGCAAGGAGAACTACGTCAACGACGTCGGCCACGGCCCGCCGGACTTCCTCGCGCGCTGGCTGCTGATCTGCGCGGTGCTGTTCGGGGTGTCGGCGCTGGCCTACGCCGTCCGGCTGCGCGGAGGCCGCGGGTAGCCGAGCGCGATGCAGATGGCTGCCGCCCTCAACGCAACAGCCGGCGCAACCGCGACAAGAACTCCGTCAGCTCCGTGTCGTCGATCGCCGGAAGGCCGTCGCCGCAACACGGAGGGCGCAGATGGCCCTCGGGCGGGTTCTCTTCGTCGAAGAGCTCGTGCACGATCTGCCAGGTGTCGCTGCTGCGGTCGCGCGTGTCGCGCGTCCCGACGTACAGGACGTCAACGATCCCAGCGATCCCGGCGCGATCAGGTGGCCGCATCGTGAACGCGAGCCGGTAGCCGTACTTGAGATGTAGGCCGCACACCTTCGACGCAAGCGGACCCGACAGCCGATAGGCGAAAGACCGCGTACCTCCGTCATCGGTCGGGAACTCAACGCACGGATCGAGTTCGAGCTGGCGAACAGCAGCGCCATACCCTGCCCGCTTGCCCTGTTGGAGTTCCCCCGGTTTGGTGGACGCCTGATGGCTGAGTTTGCTCAGCCCGAGAGGATGTCTGTTGATGCCGAAGATCCCGCCGTATTCCGAGGCGTTTAAGCGCGAGGCGGTGGAGTTGTTGCGCAGCAGCGGCCGG
>NZ_DASYJG010000039.1:0-52649 GCF_035996765.1 Baekduia sp. | reverse complement strand
GCCCGGCGTCGCGCCGCCCACGGCGAAGATCGCCCGCGATCCGCAGGTCCGGGCCGCCGGCCAGAGCACCGTGAGGGTCCTGGGCACGGCGTGCGGCCTCGGGGTCGAGGGCTCCGGCTGGGTCGCCAAGTCAGGCGAGGTCGTTACCAACGCCCACGTGGTCGCCGGCGAGAGCGACACGACCGTGCAGGTACAGGGGACCGGCCCTCGTCACCCTGCGCACGCGATCTGGTTCGACCCGCGCAACGACATTGCGATCCTGCGCGTAGGCGACGTCGAGGGACAGGTGCCGCCGTTGCAGATCAACATGAACGCGCAGCCGGGCACATCGGCCGCGATCCTCGGCTTCCCGCAGAACGGGCCGTTCGACGTGCAGCCCGCCCGGCTCGGCCAGACGAGCGTCGTGCGGACCCAGGACGCGTACGGGAACGGACCCGTCCTGCGGAAGATCACGTCGGTCCGCGGGCTCGTCCGGTCGGGCAACTCTGGCGGCCCGGTCGTGGACGGCGCCGGGCGGGTGGTCACCACGATCTTCGCCGCGAGTGTGGGTCGCGGGCAGCGCACCGGCTTCGGCGTGCCGGATTCGGTGGTTGCGAACGCCCTCGCCAACGCGAATGGCGAGGTGGGCACGGGGCCCTGCGCTCATTGACGTCGTCGCACGGGCTACGCTGAAAAGAGACCCATGGCCAAGACACTCGTCATCGCAGAGAAGCCGTCCGTGGGCCGCGATCTCGCGGCCGCGCTCCCTGGCGACTTCAAACCGGCCAAGGACAAGAGCCACATCGAGGGCGACGAGTACGTCATCACGTGGGCGGTCGGGCACCTGGTTGGCCTCGCGCCGCCGGACGAGTACGACCCGAAGCTGAAGAAGTGGCGCTTCGCGGATCTGCCGATCCTGCCGGAGAAGTTCAAGCTGATCCCGAACGACGAGCGCTCACGCAAGCAGCTCGTCGCGGTGCACAAGCTGATCAAGCGCGACGACGTCGACCTGATCGTGAACGCGTGCGACGCCGGCCGCGAGGGCGAGCTGATCTTCGCCTACCTGTTCGAGAAGGCCGGGGCCAAGAAGCCCGTGCAGCGGCTGTGGTTGAACTCGATGACCAACGACGCGATGCGCGAGGGCTTCAAGAACCTGCGCGACGGCGAGGAGCTCTCCAAGCTCCAGGACGCGGCCCGCTCGCGGTCAGAGGCCGACTGGATCGTCGGCATGAACGCCACGCGCGCAGCAACGATCCGCCTGCGCTCATCCTTTGACGGCGCCGTCTCGCTGGGCCGCGTGCAGACACCGACGCTGGCGATCCTGACGCGCCGCGAGGAGGAGATCCGCGCGTTCGTCCCGGAGCCCTACTGGCTCGTGGACGCGCAGTTCGACGCCGAGGGCAACCGCGCCTACGAGGGGCGCTTCCACGCCGGCGCCCAGCCGCGCATCGCGACGGCCGAGGAGGCCGAGGCGGTCGCCGCCGCTGCGCGCGGTCAGCGCGGTGAGATCACCAAGCTCGAGAAGACCAAGCGCACCGAGAAGGCGCCGCTGCTCTACGACCTCACGTCGCTGCAGCGCGAGGCCAACACGCGCTACGGGTTCAGCGCGCGCCGCACGCTGGGCGCCGCGCAGCGCTGCTACGAGGAGCACAAGGCGCTCACCTATCCGAGAACGAGCTCCCGTTACCTCACCTCAGACATGGTGCCCGAGCTCAAGGAGGTCGCCGGGCACGTCGGCGAGCACCCCGAGTACAGCAAGGGCGCCCAGTACGTCACGGGCCTGGACCTGCTGCCGCTGGGCCGTGTCGTCGACGACGCCAAGGTCGGCGACCACCACGCGATCATCCCGACCAACTCCTCGCACAAGCTCGAGAAGATGGGCGACGACGATCGCCGCATCTACGACATGGTCGCCCGACGCTTCCTCGCGGCCTTCCACCCCGAGGCGATCTTCGAGAACACGCGCGTCGAGACGACGGTGGCCGAGCACATCTTCCGCACGCGCGGCAAGGTGCTCGTGGTTCCGGGCTGGCGCGGCGTCTACGGCGAGCTGGCTGACGACGGCGGCGCGCGCGACGAAGAGGACGAGGGCCGCGACCAGTCGCTGCCCAAGCTCGAAAAGGGCGAGTCGGTGGCCACGCGCGCCATCGAGGTCCTGGCCAAGGAGACCAAGCCGCCGCGGCGCTACTCCGATGCGTCGCTGCTGGGCGCGATGGAGACCGCCGGCAAGCTCGTCGACGACGACGAGCTGCGCGAGGTCATGAAGGAGTCGGGCATCGGCACGCCGGCGACGCGCGCGGCGATCATCGAGCGCCTGATCGACGTCGGCTACATCGAGCGTGACGGCCGCTCGCTGGTGCCGACCGAGAAGGGGATGAACGTGATCCGTCTGCTCGGCGACCATCCGCTGACCTCGCCGTCGCTGACCGGTGACTGGGAGCAGCGCCTCGCCGCGATCGAGGCGGGCGAGCAGCAGCGCTCGGCGTTCATGGCCGACATCGCGAAGTTCGCGGGCTTCACGGTCGGCGACATCGACGCCAAGCTCAAGGACGTGCGGATCCCGCGCGCCAACCTCGGGCCGTGCCCGATCTGCGGCCGCGACATCGTGGAGAACCGCAAGGGCTACTCCTGCTGGGGCCGTGAGGACCCGGGCTGCGGGTTTGTCATCTGGAAGTCCAAGGCGGGCAAGAACCTGCCGCCGGCCATCGCCAAGGAGCTGATCGCGCGCGGCAAGACCGAGAAGCCGGTCACCGGCTTCAAGGGTCGCAGCGGCCGCTCGTTCCGCGCGCGCCTGGCGCTCGTGCAGAACGAGGAGGGCCGCATGCGCGTCGAGTTCGACGAGCCGTGGGCCAAGGAGGGCTTCAAGGAGGCTCAGGCCGATGAGATGGAGGCGGCGGCAGCAGCTGCAGCTGCTGCCGCGGTGGCCGGCGAGGGCGAGGCTGCGGCCGCGAGCGGGGCGAGTGCCGCGGCGTAGCTCGCTGCGCCGGCTCGCGCCGCTGCTCGGCGCGGTCGTGGCGCTCCTCGGAGCGCTCGCGGGTCCTGCGCTCGCCAACGACGCGGGCTCGGTCATCCACAGCGCCGGTGCGGTCACCGCGACGCTGGCGTGGGACAAGGCCGAGTTCGGCATCGGCAACCCGCGGCTATCGGTGGTCCGTGCCGGGGCCGCCTTCGACGTGGCGATCGCCGACATCTGCCTGGAAGGCTGCATCGTCGTTCCCGACGCGAAGGACGACCCGCCTGGGATCTCGGCCGTCAAGGTCGCCGACCTCGATGGTGACGGCGAGCCCGAGATCCTGGTGGACATCTTCTCCGGCGGCGCGCACTGCTGTCTGACGGCGCGGCTGCTGACCTTCAACGGCAGTGGCTACACGCCGCTGGACATCGGCTACGGCGACGTCGGCTACGCGCTCAAGGACGCCGACGGCGACGGTCGCCTCGAGCTGGTCGGCTATGACCCGCGCTTCTCGACCGTGTTCACCGCGTTTGCCGGCTCGGCCTTCCCGCCGTCGGTGCTGCAGGTCAACCACGGCACGACCGTCGACGTCACCCGCCGCTTCCCGAAGCTGATCCGCGCCGACGCCGCCGCACGCCTCAAAGAGCTCCGCCAGGCCAGGCGCGGCGACGACATCCGCGGCGTCCTCGCCGCCTACGTCGCCGACGAGTACCTCCTCAGCAAGGGCTCCACGGGCCTCAAGGAGATCGACCGCCTGCGTCGCAAGGGCCTGATCACCAAGCCGTTCAAGCCCTATCTGCTCAAGAAGCTCAAGGCCTGGAAGTACCGCTAGGGAGTGCGGGGCGTCCGTGTCGTCTAGGCTGCGCGACCATGCGGCGTGGCGTGGTCGTGACGGCCATGGTGATGTCGATCTTCGTCGGGCTGGTGGTGGCGCCGGGCGCGTCGGCCAAGGCCGTGGCATGCAAGGCGGGCACCGTGGCGGCAAAGGTCGGCGGCCATGCGAGCTGCGTCGCGCGGCGGCTCGTGGCACCGACGCCGACGACGGCCGCGCTAGGGCCTACCCAGTTCAAAGGCGCGCTCGACGTCGTGGCGGGCGGCGTCAAGCTGCGCTCGGGCCGGCGCGCCAGGACGCTCGGCAAGCGCGTCGGGCGCTCGTGGACGGTCGCGCGCGGGCGCCTGCTGAAGGCGATGTCGGCGACGGCCGCGCGGATCACGCAACCGCTGCGACGGGCCAGGACCGCCGCCGCTGACACCGGCTGCCAGGCGATGGACATCCTCGCCCAGGGCGGGACGTTCAACGTCGAAGGCCAACCGGCGGAGCTCGGGGGCAGCACGACGGTCGACGGCGTGGGGGTCACCCTCGGGGTCACGGCCTCCGGCGGCATGCACATGGGGCTGAAGACCACCGTCAACGGCAACACCTACACCATGTCCTTCGACGCAGGCGAGAGCGAGTGCACGAAGCTCAAGGTGCCCGCGTGTCCCGCGGCCGACGGCAGCCTCAACGCCTTCGGCTCGAAGGGCAAGATGGGGTTCTCGATGACGGTGACCCGCGGGGGCAAGGTCCTGGCCAAGCGCGGCTACGCCAAGACCGTCACGATGGACACGCGCGGGCAGGTTGCCGACGACGCCAAGCTCGACACGGTCGAGGTCCACTACAGCGAGACGACCGTCGTCGACCTCGACGGCGTGCACTACACCGGCTACGGCACGCGGCTGATGACCGTCGACATGCGCAGCGGCAAGTACGACCCCAACAGCGCGGAGTCGCTCTCGTTCGGGTCCGCGTCGGTCGCCGGTCAGCTCGCCAATACCGCGGGGATCGAGGCCGACGCCAAGGACTTCGCGGCGTTCCTGGGCAAGACGATCGACGAGTACCGTCAACGCGAGACGCACTGGCAGAATCCTGGCACCTGCGCCAAAGCGGTCTTCTCACCGCTCAGCAACACCATCAAGGTGCACCCTGGGGCGACCGGCACGTTCAGCGGGCAGGTCACCGCGAGCGACGGCGGCACGGCGGCCAAGGTGCGCTGGGCGGTCGGCGCCCAGCAGAACGGCACGTTCACGCCCGACAGCAGCAGCGACCGCGGGCCGACGTTCTCCTACACCGTCGCCGCGCACCCCAGCGGCAAGACGCTGAGCGTCGCCCTCCACATCACCTCGACGGCGGGCGTCGCCGACGACACCTGGTCGCAGCCGATCGAGGACCAGCTCACCACGATCGCCGGCACGTTCACCGGCCACGCCACGCGGGCCGGCGTGATCTACGACTGGCAGGGCACGGCCACGTTCACGCGCGTCCCGAGCGGGGCCGACGGCGCCGGGCCCGGCGGCATCTTCCAGCTCACCTCCGGGCAGGCGACGGTGACGATCTCCGGCTCGGAGGTCGGCACCGGCTGCGATCAGGTCGGCACCAGCACGATCAGCCTCCAGACGAACTCGGTGTGGACGGTGAACAACGCCGCCGCGCCGTTCCTGTACCAGATCGTCGCGCCGTTCTCGCCCGATCCGCCGCAGGCCACCAACGTCAACTGCGACCACCCGGAGACCAACGGGACCCCCGCCGGTCTGGGCAGCATGCCCGCCACCGCGCTTCAAAGCGGGGACGTCGCGGCCGGCGCCGCCCTCACCGGCCTGATCAAGACGACCGACGACCTCCTCGCCTACGACGGCTCCGCGAGCATCGCCGGACCGGAGTCGGACGAGAGCGCGAGCTGGACCTGGTCGTTCAAGGGCGCGGCGTAGGTCGCAGCGGGTCGCGGGCGGCGACCGGTGGACGTCCGCGTTCGATGGGACGATCCCGCCATGCGTCTGCGCAGCGTCGTGCTCATGGCCGTGCTGTGCGCGGGCGCCACGGCGCCCGCGGCGCGGGCCACGACGGTCGACTTCGAGAGCCCGACGCTCGCCGACAACACGGAGGTGGCGGCGCAGTTCGCCGCCGCCAAGGCCGTGACGTTCGTGACCGGCGCGCCGACGGGCGCTGCCGCGTTGCCGCGGATGCGGGTGGCCGGCGCCGCCGAGATGCGCGACGGCACGCACGCGCTGAACGTCTCGACCGATTCGCAGGAGTTCGCGCATCCGGACTTCGCAGGCGCGTTCTCGACCACGCGGTCCACCGTCTCGCTCTACGCGCGCGCGACAGAGGTCGACGTCGCCTCGGTGTCGCTGCGGGCCTACAACTCGGCGGGGACGCAGATCGCGGTCGCCACGCACACGCTGACCACGGCGGCAGGTTGGGTGTCGTTCAGCGTCACGAGCCCGGGGGCGGCGTCGACGATCGCGTACTTCCGGCTGTCGAGCAGCGCGAGCGGGCCGGTGCGCGTCGACGACCTGACCTACGACGACCCGGTCACGCCGCCGCCGGCGGACTTCGCGCTGCAGCTCGCGACGACGCGGGTGGCGCTCTCGGCTGGCGGCACCACGCACACGACGCTGACCATCAACCGCATCAACGGCTCCGACGGCGCCATCGTGCTCGACGACGACTCGGAGGGCGTCGGCATGACCTTCTCCCCCAACCCGGTGCCGGCGACCCAGACGACCGTCGACGTGACGATCACGGGCCGCAGCCCGGCGACCTACCCGGTGACGGTGACCGGCACGCCGCAGGTCCCGGGGGCGGGCGCCGAGCCGCGGACGGTCGGGCTGACGGTGGCCTTCGACTTCCCGGTGCAGATCATCGCGCCGCCGGGCGATCCGCTCACGCTGCCGCCGTGTGCGAGCGTCAGCGCCCGGATGAGCGTCCTGCGCGGCGCCGGCATGGACGCGCCCATCAGCTACACCACCAACTCGGTCCCTGCGGGCGTGACCGCGACGGTCGACCCGGCGACCGCGACGGTCACGCTGGCGCGGGGCGACGACACCGCGACGGCCGGGCCGCATTACGTGGGGGTGACGGCCGTGGCCGACGGCTACAGCCAGCACGGCAACGACCTCGTGCACTTCACGGTGGCGGACCCGACGATCGACGCCGCCAACACGCGCGCAGGGGCGTGGACCGGCGGCGCGCCCGCCGCGCTGGCGCCCGGCGACACCGTCACGCTGAGCGGCAGTGGCTTCTGCCCGGGGTCGCGGGTGCGGTTCGGGAACGTCGGCGCCGAGGTGCCGGTGGCGGTCAGCGCCGGCGGGACGCGCGCCACCGCGACCATCCCGCCGCTGGCCACGACCGGGCCGTTGACCCTGATCTCGCCGGGCGGCCGGGAGACCGCGAGCGCCACGTCGTTCACGATCACCAACTACCGCCACACCAACGGCTTCAACTTCCCCAACGTCGCATACGACGGCGACATCAACCACTGGTTCGACCTCTACGGCGTCCAGCAGTTCTTCCTGCAGGCCGACCCGTGCGCGCTGCTGACCTTCGGTAACGCGCACTGCCCGGTGACGACGCCGATCCCCAACCCGTTGTCCTACATCGTGTTCGCCGTCGCCGATCCGGTGCTCGTGAGTGGGGGCGGCAGCTGCTTCGGGTTCGCGCTGGCGTCGCGGCGGATCGCCGCCGGGCGCGGGCCGTCGCCCGCGTCGCTGGGCGGCGGCACCGACGTTTTCTCGATCCCCGACAGCCCCGCCGTCATGAACTACATCTGGAGCCAGCACGTCGCGCAGATCTCCTCGGAGTACCTGGCGCAGTGGTGGCACCAGAGCGCGGGCGGGAACCTGTCGCTGAGCAGCGCGGGGGCGTTGCGCGGCCGGATCGAGGCGTCGATCCGGTCCGGGTCTCGGCCGCTGATCTCCCTGGCCCACGGCAACACGGGGCACGCGGTCAACGCCTATGACATCACCGACGTGCGGCCCGACGGCGCGTTCACGATCAGGCTGTACAACAGCAACGCGCCGTTCACCGACCACGAGCTGGGCGCCGACGGCGTGGCGGCCGCCGACGCCGAGCGCCACTCGGTCATCAACGTCGCCGCCGACGGCCACTGGACGTTCCCGGAGTTCGACTGGCACGGCGGCCTCGCCGATCTCGTGGTGCTCGACGACCGGACGTTCCCGGTCCGTCCGAGCCTGCCGTCGTCGCCGGAGGGGATCCTCACGCTGATCTTCGGGGCGGGGGCGCCGTCGGCGACGGCCGCTCGTGCGGCGACTGGTGCCGACCGCCTCGTCCGCGTCCCGATCCTCGACGACCCGACGCCCGCGCCGGTGCTGGTCGGCGACGATGGCGTCGCCCACGACCTGTCGCTGACGCCGGCGGCGGGCGGGAAGCTCGACACGCTCGTGGCCGGCGGCGGCAACAGCGGCCGGATCACCGGCGCCGGCGTGCGCGGTGCGACGAAGCTCTCGACCGGCAAGGACGGCGACACGCTCGGCCTTGACTTCGGCCACGCGTCGCAGCTCGACCTCGCGCTGGCGACCCGGCCGAAGCCCGGGGTCACCCGCTCGCTGACCGCCGCCTTGCGCGGCGCGCTGACCGGCGGCGCCTCGGTCGCCACCAGCGGCCTGGCCGGCTACGAGCTTCGTGCCGGCGGCAGTAGCGCCGAGCTGCGCCTGACGCTCAGCACCGCCGGGGCCGGCGGCGCGCCGCTCGTGTTCGCGGGCGCGCCGATCCGGATCCCGGCCGGCGCCCGCGTCGCCGTCAAGCCCGACTGGTCGCGCATCGACCAGGGCGTGACCGTGAGGCTCCGCACCCGCGACGGCCGCCGCCGAGCGATCCACATCAAGAACACGGCACGTCCGGCCGCGAAGGTCAGCGGGGTCCGGGTGAAGGCGACCCGCAAGGGCCGCGACCTGACGGTGACGGTGACCGCTCGGATTGGCGGCAATGCCTCGGCCGCCGTTGGCGCCATCGGCCTCGCCGTCCGCCGCGGCAAGACCGTCGTCGCCCGCAAGGGCAGCCCCGCGCGCGGGACCACGCTTCGCCGGACGGTGCTGAAGCTCCGCCTGCCGGCGAGTGCCGCCAAGGGCCGGTTGACGCTCCAGGCCGTCGTGACGACCGTGGGATCCGGCTCCAAGCTCTCGGCCGGCTCGACCGCGCGCGGGGCCGCGACCGTCCGCTGAACGGCGTCGCCCGTCCCACGGCGCTGCACCACCCTCTGGGCATCCGCCCGGGAAAGCCGCGAGCCGGCCATCGTGGCCGGCTCGCGCGCACGCTGGGGATGAGAGCGTGCGTCCTGAACGGTCCTCAGACATGGGGCCGTCTCCTAGTCGCCTTACCTCCAGGCTCGCCGCGCCAAACTCCGCGAAGAGCGGCCATGCGCCCACGCGCAGCGGTGCCGGCCTGCGACGCTGGACGCAGCCCGCCGTACCGTCGGGCACCGCTGCCACCCTGTCGCACCCGACATGCCCCTGCACCTCGTCACCGGCCCCGCCAACGCGGCGAAGGCTCGCATCGTCCTGGAGGCCGCGCGCGCCCGTGCAGCCGCCTCGCCGCTGCTCGTCGTGCCGACGGTGGCCGACGTCGAGATCTACCGCCGCGAGCTGGCCGCCGACGGCGCCGTGCTCGGCGTTCGGGTCGAGCGCTTCAACGGGCTCCTGCGTGAGCTGGCCTTCCGCGGTGGCGTCGCCGGCCGCACGCTGACCGAGCTGCAGCGCGAGCGCGTCGCCGCCGCCGCGATCGCCGCCACGCCGCTGGAGCGCCTCGCCGGCGCCGCGCAGACGCCCGGCTTCGCGCCCGCGCTCGTCGCCTTCGTGCAAGAGCTGGGGGAGGCGCGCGTCGAGCCGCCGCGGTTCGTTCGCGCGTTGCGCGACTGGGCCGCGGGCGAGCCCTCGCGCGCCGGCTTTGCCGAAGAGCTCGGCGCGCTCGTCCTCGCCTACCGTCGCGCCCAGGAGCGCACCGGTCGCCACGACCGTCCCCAGCACGTCACCGCCGCGCTCGACGCGCTGCGCGAGGAGCCGCACCGCTGGGGTGCGACGCCGGTCTTCCTGTACGGGTTCGACGACCTCTCCCCGCTGCAGCGTGACGTCATCGACACGCTGGCCAACGCCGTCGGCGCCGAGGTCATGCTGTCGCTGACCTTCGAGGCCGGGCGGACGGCCTTCGCGGCACGCGCCACGCTGCACCAGGAGCTGCTCGCGCTCGGTGGGACCGAGGAGGTGCAGCCTGCGGTCTCGGACTACTACGCGCCCGCCGCCCGCGTCGCGCTCCACCACGTCGAGCGCTCGCTCTATGAGCCCGACGCGCCGCGCGCCGATCCGGGCGCGGCCGTCGTGGCCCTCGAAGGCGGGGGTGAGCGGGCGGAGGTCGAGCTGGTCGCGGCCGAGGTTGCGCGCCTGATCCGCGAGGAGGGGATGGCGCCCGAGGAGATCGCGGTCGTCCATCGTGGCCTCGACGCCGTCGCCCCGCTGATCGACCTCGTCTTTCGCACCTATGACATCCCGGCGGCGGTGCGCCGCACGATCAAGGTCGGCCACACCGCGCTGGGCCGGGGGCTGGTCGCGATGGTCCGCTGCGCGCTGCTGGATGCCAGCGCCGACGAGCTGCTGACCTGGCTGCGCACGCCCGGCGTGCTGCGGACGCCGGCCTTCGCCGATCGGCTGGAGTCCCGCGCGCGCCGCGAGGGCGCGCGCACCGCCGCCGAGGCACGCGCGCTCTGGGAGCAGGAGCGCTGGTCGCTGGAGGCGCTGGACCACATGGCCCAGGCCTACGCACGCGGCGGCGTCAAGGCGCTGGCCGAGCGCGTCGACGCCGAAGCCGCGACGCTGCTCGCCGCGCCGTGGCGGCGGACCGCGCCGGTCTTCGACGCCGAGGGCGAGCTGGATGCGCGCGTCGCCGCCCAGGTCCGCCGCGCGCTGCGCGAGGTGGGCCAGTTGCCGACCGAGCTGCAGCCCGAGCCCGCCGCGCTGGTCGCGACGCTCGACGGCCTCGAGGTCTACGTCGGCTCGCAGTCGGGTGCGGGGCGCGTCACCGTCACCAGGCCCCAGTCGCTGCGAGCCCGCCGCGTTCGCGCGCTGTTCTGCCTCGGCCTGCAGGAGGGCGTCTTCCCCGCGCAGACCTTGCCCGAGCCGTTTCTCGGCGACGACGAGCGGCGCGCGATCAACGCCGCGTCGGGTCTGCGGCTGCGCCTCCACGAAGACGCGCTGAACATCGAGCGCCTGTTCTTCTACTCGGCGGTCTCGCGGCCGACCGAGCTGCTCGCCCTCAGCTGGCACGCGGCGGGCGACGACGGCGCGCCGTCGGTTCGCTCGCTGCTGGTCGACGACGTCGCCGACCTGCTGACCGAGGGCTGGGCCGACCATCCGCGCCGCCGTGAGCTCGGCGCCGCCGGCTGGGCGGGCGGGGCGGGGTCCTTCGCGCCCACCGAGCGCGAGGCCGCGCGCTTCAGCGCCGCCGCCGCGCCGCCCGCCCAGCCGGCGCACATCGGCCACCTCCTCGCGCCCGCCGCGCTGGGCCCGCTGCGCGAGCGTCACACCTGGTCGGCGTCCCAGCTGGAGGTCTGGGCTTCCTGCCCGGTGAAGTGGTTCGTCGAGCGCCACCTGCGCCCGGAGGCGCTGGTGCCCGACCCCGAGCCGATGATCCGCGGCGAGCTGGCCCACCGCGTCCTCGAGCACGCGCTCTCCTCGCTGGCGCAAGATGGTGGCCTTTCCCCGGCACGGCTTCCCGAGGCGCGCGCGCTGGTACGGGCCGCACTCGACGAGCATCGCGACGACTTCAAGATCTCCCCGAACCCCGAGCGCCTGCGCAGCGCGCTGCGGCGCCTGGAGGTCGACCTCGTCCGCTACCTCGAGTTCGCCGCCCACGCCGGCAGCGCCTTCGCACCGTCGCGCTTCGAGGTGAAGTTCGGTCAGGCCGAGGATCCGTTTCCGCCGCTGGAGCTCGATGGCGGGGCGCTGCGGCTGGCCGGCCGGATCGACCGGATCGATGTCGACCCGAGTGGCCGGGAGGCGATCGTCTACGACTACAAGGGCAAGACCGCGACCGCGCAGGCCAAGTGGCTGGAGGAGGGCAAGCTCCAAATCGCCCTCTACCTGCTGACCGTCCGCCATGTCCTGGGACTTGCACCGGTCGGCGGCCTCTACCAGCCGCTCGGCGGGACCGAGGCGCGCCCGCGCGGCGCCGTGCTCAAGGACGCAGACCAGGGGCTGCAGGCCTTCGGCACCGACCGCGTGGACGAAGAGCGCCTCGAGGAGCTGCTGGCCGCGTGCGCGGATGCGGCGCGGACCGCCGTCGCCGAGATCCGCGCCGGGGCGCTGGAGCCCGCGCCCGAGCGCTGCGCCTACACCGGCGGCTGCGCGCACCCGACGATCTGCCGCTGCGTGACCTCGTGACCGGCATGTTGTATGACGATGGCCGGATGGTCGGCCGCGGCGGGCTGCCGTTCACCGACGAGCAGGCCGAGGCGATCGCCCGCCGCGAGGGCTCGTTGCTGCTGTCGGCCAACGCCGGCTCGGGGAAGACCTCCGTGTTGAGCGAGCGCTTCGTGCGCCTCGTCTTGGAGGACGACGTCGCGCCGGGCCGGATCCTGGCGATCACCTTCACCGACAAGGCGGCCGGGGAGCTGCGCACGCGTGTTCGCGGCCGCTTCGTGGAGTTGGGCCGGCGCGATCGCGCGCGCGACCTCGACGCCGCGTGGATCTCCACCTTCCACGGTCTCTGCGCACGGATCCTGCGCGCCCATGCGGTCCGCGCGGGCCTCGACCCCGCCTTCACGGTGCTGGAGGAGGCCGAGGCGCGCGACATCCGCGGCACCGCCTTCGAGCGGGCGCTGGCCGACTTCCTGTCTGATGATCGCGCCGAGACGCTCGACCTCGTCGCCGCCTACGGCGTGGACGCGCTGCAGCTGCGGATCACCACCGCGCACGACCAGCTGCGCAGCTCCGGGATGACGCGCCCGCGGCTGCCCGAGGTGCGCGTCACGCCGCCGGACCCGGCCGCGCTCGCCGCGGCGCTGGAGCGCGCCGAGGAGGAGCTGGTGCCGGGTGACGAGCGCCCGCGGATCGCGACGGCGCGCGCGGCGCTGGCGAGCTGCCAGGAGTTGTTGTCGCGCTTGAATGTTGGCCCGCCCACCCCGCCGCCCGCGCTCGCCGCGCTGGAGGCCGCCGCGTTCAAGCCGGGCAACATGAAGGCCTTGCAGGGCGACGGCTGTGCGGCTTACCTGGAAGCGCTGGATGCCTTCGCGGGCGCGTGGCGCGACGCGCTGGCGGCCGCTGCCATCGTGCTCCTCGACGAGTTGTTGGTGCGCTACGCCGAGGCCTACGCGGAGGGCAAGCGGGCGCGCGCGGCGCTCGACTTCGACGACCTCGAGCTCCTCGCCCGCGATCTGCTGCGCGACACGCCAGCGATTCGCGCGAGCTACGCCGAGCGCTTCGAGCGCGTGATGGTCGACGAGTTCCAGGACACCAACGCGACGCAGCTGAGCTTGTTGGAGTTGTTGGGTACCGACCGTTTCGTCGTCGGCGATGAGCTCCAGTCGATCTACAGCTTCCGGCATGCCGACGTGCGGATCTTCCGGGCCCAGCGCGCCGAGCTGGCGCGGGCCGGCGCGGCCGCCGAGCTGGCCGCCAACTTCCGCAGCCGGCCGGACATCCTCGGTGTCCTCGATGCCGCGATGGGCCCGCTGCACGGCGCCGCGCACGTGCCATTCGTGGCCGCTCGCGAGGATCCTGTGTCGCCTGCAGTGCCCCTCGTCGAACTCCTGCTGACCGACGCCGAAGCGGTCGAGGCGTGGCCGCCGGAACTGCTGGCGTCGCTGCCCCACGCGGCGGCCAAACGCCGCGCCGAGGCGCGCGTGGTGGCGGCGCGGATCGCCGAGCTGGTGCGTGGCGAGGGCGTGCCGGCCTCGGACATCGTGGTTTTGCTGCGCGCCGCGACCGACATGGCGGTCTTCGAGCGGGCGATCGAGGAGCAGGGGCTGGCGACGCTTGCGGCCGGCGGTCGCGGCTACTGGGGCCGCCAGCAGGTGCTCGACCTCTGCGCCTATCTTGGCGCGCTGGCCAACCCGCGCGATGAGCTGGCGTTGTTGGGGTTGTTGGCTTCGCCGCTGGTCGGGCTGGGCGCCGACGGGTTGGCGATCCTCGCCCGGACGGCGCGGCCGGGGGCCCGCTGGGATGCGCTGACGCGCGCGTTCTCCCCGCCGGGTGAGAGAGCGGCAGACGATTCGCACCTGGACGTTGCATCGCAACGTCCAGGTGCGATCGGCGGAGACAGAGCGCTGTGCGACCTGCTGCCCGACGCCGACCGCGACGCGCTGGCCAACTTCTGCCCCTGGTTTGCGGCCGAGCGCCAGCAGGCCCCGCGCCGAGGGCTCGACGTGCTGCTCGAGCGCGTGGTCGATCGCACGGGCTACGACCTGCACGTGCTCGGCCTGCCCGGCGGCCGCCGCCGCTGGGCCAACGTCCTCAAGCTGCAGCGCCTCGCGGCAGGCTTCGAGGGCCGCCGCGGTCGCGACGTGCGCGGCCTGATCGACCTCGCGACCGCCGAGCTGGAGGCCCAGGCGCGCGAGACCGACGCGCCCGTCGAGCTCGGCGACGCGACCGCGATCAGGTTGATGACCATGCACGCCGCCAAGGGCCTCGAGTTCCCGGTCGTCGTGATCGCCGACCTCGGTCGCTCGGGCCGCAACGACACCGACGACCTGTTGGTCCGCGAGGGCCGCGTCGGCCTGCGGCTGCGCACGATCGACGGGGCGTCGGCCAAGACGCTGGAGTGGGAGGCGCTGCGCACTGAGCAGCAGACCGCCGACCTCGAGGAGGAGCGCCGCATCCTGCACGTCGCGATGACGCGCGCCGAGGAGCGCTTGATCCTCAGCGGCACCTTCGACCCCGACAAGTGGCTGGGCGCGCCGCAGCCCGCCGTTGCGCCGCTGCGCTGGCTGGCGCCGCGCCTCGTCGCGGGCCTTGAAGGCGTGCTCGCCGATGCGGCGGACGCGGTGCCGACCCTTGGCGACCCCGACCCGTCGGCGCCGCGCGACCGCGTTGCCGTTCGGGTCCATCGCGAACCGCCGCCGGAGGTGCTCGCCACGCCCGTGCCGATCGCCGCCGAAGCCTCCGGCCCCGGAGTTCCCGAGCCGACGCGTGAGAGCACCGGCGGCCAGCTCGCCCTCGACCTCTTCGCCGCCCCCGAGCCACCGCCGCGCCGCGTCTACGCGGAGCCCCCGCCACCGGGTGGGCCTGTTGACGGACGCCCTGCGTCCGCGGAAGGGCCCGCCGGCGCCGAGGTCGCGCAGCCACCGCCGGGTGGGCCTGCCGGCGGACGCCCGGCGTCCGCGGAAGGGCCCACCCACGCGGTCTCGGCAGCACGCGCCGTCGCCGCGGCGCCGCCGCGCCCGCTCCCCGCCACGTTGTCCTACACCTCGCTCGCGGCCTACGACCGCTGCGCCTACCGCTGGTACCTGGAGCGCATCCTCCGCCTTCCCCGCGACGACAGCGGCGGCCCTGCCACGGTCCGCGCCGAGCGCCCCGCCGGCCCGATCCCCGACGGCCTCGACGCCCTCACGCGCGGCTCGCTCGCCCACGTCCTGCTCGAACACCTCGACTTCGCCGCACCCGCAGCGCCGAGCGAAGAGGCCGTCCGCGAGGCCGCACGGCTGATGGAAGCCGAGCTGACCGACGCCGACGTCACCGACCTCCAGGCGCTGGTCGCCGCGTTCGCCGACGGCCCGCTCGCGGCGCGCCTCGCCGCCGCCATCGACGTCCGCCGCGAACACGGCTTCGTCGTCGGCCTCGGCGACGACAGCGCGCCGCTGCTCAACGGCGTCATCGACGTCATCGCCTTTGAGGACGGCGGCGGCGCGCTCGTCGTCGACTACAAGTCCGACGTCGTCACGGCCGACGCCGACCTCGAGGCCTACGTCGAGGCCGACTACGGCGCCCAACGGCGCATCTACGCGCTCGCGGCGCTGGGCGCGGGCGCCGCCGACGTCGAGGTCGCCCACCTCTTCCTCGCCCGCCCGGCCGAGCCCGCCACCGTCGTCTACGACCGCAACGATCTGCCGCGGCTGCGCGAGGAGCTCGACGAGCTCGTCGCCGGCATCGCCGCCGGCCAGTTCACGCCGACCACGCAGCCGCACCGCACGCTCTGCCTCACCTGCCCCGGCCGCCGCGCGCTCTGCCACCACCCCGAGGAGCTGACGCTTCGCGAGGAGCCCACACCGGTGGTCTGACGCGAGAGCTTGCGAGATCCGTGTCGAGCAAAGGCGGTCATAGAGCCTTTGCGCGACACAGACGCTTATTCCGGCGGCGCCGTGACCGCCGGCGGCCCGCCCGCGGCCGCGCGCTCGACCCGCTCCAGCTCCGCGTTGACCTCGGCCCCGAACAGGAACGCGCACGACGAGAGCCACAACCACAACAACAACACGATGACCGCGCCCGCCGCGCCATAGGCCGCGCCGTAGCTGCTGAAGTTCCTGATGTAGATCCCGAAGCCGATCGATGCGACGATCCAGATCACGACGCCGCCGGTGGCGCCGGGGGTGATCCAGCGCAGCTGCCGCGGCTCGACGTCCGGCGCGTAGGAGTAGATCAACGCGTAGGCCACCAACATGGCCACCAGCGCGAGCGGCCAGCGCACGATCGACCACACCGCCGCTCCCGTGGAGCCCAAGCCGATCGACCCCAGCAGATCGTGCGCGAAGCCGCCGCCGAGGAACAGCGCGGCGACAACGACCAACAACAACACCACGATCAGCAGCGTGATGCCCACATCGGTCAGCTTGCGGCCGACGAAGCCTCGGTCCTCCTCGACGCCGTAGATGCGATTCAACGCGCGACCCGCCGCACCGAACGCGCCCGAGGCGCCGTTCAACGCAACGACGATCGAGATCGCCAACGCAAACGAGACCGCGCCGCCCGAGGCGGACACGATCTTGTCCATCACCTTGCGGATCGCCTCCTGGGTGGCCGCATCGGCGCCCTGGCGGGCGAAGTAGTCGACCGCATTGGAGACCGTTTGCTGGTCGCCGATCAACGAGAACAGCGACGTCGCAAGGACGATCGCCGGAAACAACGACAACATCGCGTAGTACGTCAGCGCCGCCGCCACGTCGGTCATCTCGTGGCGGCGGAACTGAACGAAGGCGCGCTTGACGACGGCGACGTACGACGCGCGCGGCGCCGCCGGCGCTACGTCAACGGCGCTAGATGCGATTACGGCCTCCGAAGCGAGCGCCGTAGCCACCGCCGGCGCCGACGCCGCCGAGCAGCACGAGGATCGCGGCGACGATGCCGACGATCGCGGGCAGCCCGAGGGCGAGGCACAGCCAGTAGACGAGCGCTGCAACGAGGATGGCGATGAGGATTCCGATCATGGCGAAGGAGTTCCCGGCCACGGCCATCATCATTCACCCAATTGCCGGTTCACGCGGCGTCCCCGTCGCCGCTGGAGCCCAGCAGCGCGTGGCCGTCGGTGACTGACGCGGCAACGTCCACAACGGTCCGGTTATTGGAGCGGGCGTGGCTGCGCAAGCGGTCGAACGCGAGCCGGTCGGTCAAACCATGGCGCTCCATCAGGATTCCCTTGGCACGCTCGATCAGCGCGCGGCGCTCCAGCGCTGACTCCAGTCGGTCGACCTGCTCGGTGAGCCGCTGCGTCTCGGCATGGCGGCGCAGTGCGATCTCGATCGCGCTCTGCAGCGCCTCGGGATCACCGTCGCGGACCGACGCGTAGATCCCGCGCTCGGCGGCGCGGCGGACGAAGTCAGCGTCCTCGGCGGCCAGCAGCGCGATCACGGGGCCGCCGGCAAACGCGCTGATCTCCTCGACGAGATCCAGCGCGTGCTCGTCGTCGTTGTGCACCAAGACGACCGACAGCTCGGGGTCCTCGCGCGCGATCGCCTCGGTGACCTGTGCGAGGTCGACGGCCGTAGCCGTCACATCATGACCGAGCCGTTCAAGGGTCTGCGAGGTGCGCTCCAATGCCTCCTGATCCTCGTCGGCGGCAAGGATTCGGAGGCCGTCCGCTGGCGTGTCCACAGCGCCTATACTAGGTCGTCGACCGAGGGCCGTCGCCCCCGCTCTCGTGTCCTTCCTCGCGCCCCAGCCCCTGGCGCCGTGCATTGCCCGCACGACGCCTATGCAGCATGACGCCAACCGCGCCCGGGAGGAACGCCTCCTCTTCACCCGCCTCTCCGAGGGTCGGGATCCTGCGCTGCGCGCGCAGCTGGTCGAGCGCTACCTGCCGCTGGCTCGCCAGCTGGCGCGCCGCTACCAGCGCCCCGAGGAGCCGCTCGACGATCTGATGCAGGTTGCCTCGCTCGGCCTCGTCAAGGCGATCGACCGCTTCGACGCGACGCGCGAGGTGGCGTTCTCCTCCTACGCGGTCCCGACGATCCTCGGCGAGATCAAGCGCCATTTCCGTGATCGCACATGGTCGGTGCGCGTCCCACGCGACCTGCAGGAGATGGCGCTGAAGGTCGAGCGCGCGGTCAACGAGCTGACGCGTGACCTGCATCGCCAGCCCACCGTGCCCGAGCTCGGTCTGCATCTCGGCATCAGCGAGGAGGCCGCGCTTGAGGCGCTGCAGGCCGCCGGCGCCTACCACGCGACGTCGCTCGACACCCCGCGGGGGACCGAGAGCGAGCCGGGCGACACGCTGGCCGACACGATCGGCGGCGACGAGGACGGCTATGACCTGGCCGAGGATCGGGCGACGATCGACCGCCTGATGCGCTCGATCACGCCGCGTGAGCGCGAGGTGCTGCGGCTGCGCTTCGAGCAGGATCTGACGCAGGCCGAGATCGGCGAGATCATCGGCGTCTCGCAGATGCAGGTCTCGCGGCTCATCCGCCAGGCGGTCTCGCGTCTGCGGCTCGCCGCCGGAAGCGCTCCTGGGGCTTCGGCTCCGGAGCAGCGCTGACGTTCGCCGCAAGCTCGCGGACGAGCCGATCGCGCAGCAGCGCGAAGCCCAAGGAAGCCGAGATCGCGGCCAGCAGTCGGCGATTGTCGTCGTCGAGCGGTTCGACCTCGTCGAAGATCAACACCAACATGCCGAGCACCTCGCCGGCGACGGCGATCGGCACGCCGACCGCGTGCAGCGCTGCGGGGACGCCGAGCGAGCGCGCCGCCGGCTCGTCCAGCCACGCGCCGTGGACGTCGCGCAGCGCGCGGCCGACCTGCGGATGGGCGGCGACGGTCAGCGCGGTCGCATCCAGTGCGCCGCGGCGCGTGCCGTCCAGCACGAGCCGCCCGCTCACGTAGGAGGCGAGGCCGACGTCGACCGCGCCGGTCTGGCGGATCAGGATGTCGAGGCCCGAATCGATGACGTCGGGTCCGGGCTCATGCTGGAACTCGGCGGCCAGACTGCCGAGCGCGTCGAGCCAGCGGTCGTGGCGCTCGGAGCGATCGCGCAACTGCGCGAGCTCGGCCTGGGCGTTGGCCAGCGCCGTGCGCGCCTCGTGCTCGCCGCGGGTCTCGACGCCGACGATCGCGATCAGCGGCACTTCACCCGGCTCGACGGGCAGGCGGTAGACGATCGAGCGCGCGGTGATGGCGGCGCTGCCCGGGCCGGCGACGCTGCCGCCCCAGGGCGGGTGCTCGATCTCGGCGCCGGGAAGGTCTGCGGCGAAGTGCGCGCGCATGGTCGCGCCGGCGCGATGGGTGGCGATGGTCGGCAGGAGCTCCCCGGGCGCGGGGGCGCCCTCGATCGTGCTGAGCGCCGCGTTGGCCCACGCGAGACGCAGCGGCTCCGGGCCGGAGATCAGCGCGACCGGCACGGGCGCACGCTCGACGGCGGCGCGAAACGCGGCCTCCGGCGGTGCGTCGCCCGGTGCGGCACCGCGCGCCGCGGCGATCGCGTCGGGCAGCGGCGTGCCCGCGCCCATGGCGTGGCGCACCGCCACGACCCGCGCCGCGTCAGCGATTGCATAGCGACGCGGTCCCGAGCCGGTGCGCACCGGCTCCGGGAAGCCGTGACGGCGCTCCCAGGTGCGCAGCCGCTCGCGCGAGACGCCCGTCAGCGCCGAGAAGCGTGTCGCGCTGACGGTCTGCCCACGTGTGTCCACCCCGCTCACCTCTGCAGTTGTTGCCCATCTGACGGCTGCCCATGCATGTCCACCTTGCGCGGACGGTCGCACCGGCAAGGATGGGGCCATCCCCAGAACTGGGGATGGCAGGCAGGGGACATCCACTGGAGGGAACATGCACCCCACGACGGCGAGCGGCGATGACGTACGCGCCCTGCTGCATCGATGGCACTTCGAGGGCGATCGGGACGCACGCGACGAGGTGGCGGCGCGCATGCTGCCCTTGGCGCGCAGCCTCGCTCGGCGCTACGCCAACAAGGGCGAGCCGCTCGACGACCTCGAGCAGGTCGCATGCCTGGGCCTCATCAAGGCGATCGACCGCTTCGACCTCAGCCGCGAGGTGCGCTTCGCCACCTACGCGGTCCCGACGATCGCCGGCGAGCTCAAGCGCCACTTCCGCGACCGCGGCTGGATGATGCGCGTGCCGCGTGAGGTCCAGGAGCTCAGCGGCAAGCTCGGGGTCGTGCGCGAGCGGCTGGTCTGCGACCTGTCGCGCTCACCGACCGTCGCCGAGCTGGCGCGGGCCACGGGCGCGGACGAGGATCGCGTGCTAGAGGCGCTGGCCGCAGCCCAGGCCTATCGCACGCTCTCGCTCGACCAGCCGTTCCAGGATGGCACCGGCCCGTTGGAGGCGATCGGCGACGACGATCTGGGCTTCGAGCAGGCCGAGGCGCGCGCGATGCTTGCCAACGGCCTCCACGAGCTGGCCCCGCGTGAGCGCGAGATCGTCCGGCTGCGCTACTTCGAAGGTCTGACCCAGCGGGAGATCGCCGAGCACATCGGGATCTCGCAGATGCACGTCTCACGCCTGATCCGGCGCACCGTGCAGCAACTGCGCGAGCAGATCACGCTGCCGGCCGCCGCATAGGACGGCGCCTCAACGGAGAAGACCTGGAGCGTCGCCATGACGCCCCAGGACTCACAACGCCACGCCCGTTCCGACGAGGACGAGGGCGAGCGGCTGGACCGCGAGCTGATCGAGCTGCTCAACGAACTGCGCGTCGTCATGCCCGGCGTGCAGGTGCTCTTCGGCTTCCTGCTGACCGTGCCGTTCCAGCAGCGCTTCACGACGATCGACGACTTCCAGCGGATCGTCTACTTCGTGACGCTGCTGCTTGTCGCCGCCTCGTCGGCGTTCCTGATGGGCCCGTCGGCGTTTCATCGGCTGACGTTCCGCGAGGGGCAGAAGCCCTACCTCGTCGAGCTGGGCACGCGCCAGACGATCGTCGGCATGGCGTTGCTGGCGCTGGCGATGAACGGCGTTCTGCTCCTGCTCACCGACCTCCTGTTCCACACGGCCACCGTCGCGATCGTGGTGGCGGCGATGGTCGGGCTGTTCGGCTGGCTGTGGTTCGGCCTCGCGTTGCGGCGCCGCGCTTCGGGCAGGACCGAGTGGTGACCGCCCGCAAGCCGCCTCCGGCCGCGATCCTCGACATCGACGGGACGCTGGTCGACACCAACTACCACCACGCGATCGCATGGTTCCGGGCGTTTCGTCAGCACGGCCACGTCGTGCCGATCTGGCGGATCCACCGCCACATCGGGATGGGCGGGGACAAGCTGGTTGCCGCGTTGCTCAGCAAGGAGGTCGAGGAGCGTGAGGGCGCCGACATCCGGGCGGCCGAGACCGCGCTCTACCTCACGTTCATCGAAGAGGTCGAGCCGCTGCGCGGAGCGCGGGCGTTGATGCAGGACTTGCGTGACCGCGGCCGCCAGGTCGTGCTCGCCTCGAGCGCGAAGGCCGACGAGGTCGACCATTATCTCGACCTGCTCGACGCGCGCTCACTGGCGGATTCGTGGACGACGGCGGCCGATGTGGAGCAGACCAAGCCGGCGCCCGACCTGATCCTCGCGGCCCTGGCGAAGCTCGACGGCGCGCCGGGGATCATGATCGGCGACTCGACCTGGGACTGCCAGGCGGCCAAGGCCGCGGGGATCGACTCGCTGGCGGTGTTGACCGGCGGGTTCTCCGAGGAAGAGCTGCTGGAGGCGGGCGCCTCAGCGGTCTTCCACTCGATCGATGCGCTGCGGATGGGCCTGGACGACACGCCTCTGGGGTAGGCCGGTCGGCATGAGCCTTTCCGTGCCCGTTCTGGAAGTCCCGCAGCCCGTCGAGCCGCCGACGCCGGTCGCGCCGCCCGAGCCCTCGCCGGTCCCGACCGACCCCGAGCCGCCGGCACAGCCCGACACGCCCGGCCATCCGGTCGGTCCCGACGTGCCCGAGCCCGACACGCCGCGCGAAGATCCGATCGATCCGCCGGCGCCCGCGGAGTAGGTTCCCGCCTCATGGGCTTCGACCAATACCACGAGCCGCCGGAGGAGCTGCCGGCGGAGACCCGCACGTTCGCGCGGCTCTGCGCGTCGCTGACCGAGGAGGCCGAGGCGATCGGCTGGTACGAGCAGCGGCTGGCCGTCGAGAAGGATCCGGAGGCGCATGCCGTGATGAGCGACGCCGTCGGCGAGGAGTACAAGCACTTCTCGATGGACTTGGAGTTCTTGCTGCGCCGCAAGCCGAAGTGGCGCCAGATCGCCGAAGGCGTGCTGTTCCAGGGCGGCGACATCGTCGAGCACGGCGAGGCCGCCGAGGCGGCGGCGGGGGATGAGGGCGGGGGAGACGAGGATGGCGGCTCGTTGTCGGCCGCGTCTGCCGACGGCTCGCTGGGCATCGGCTCGCTGAGGGCGGGCGCGCGATGAGCGGCCATCTGCTGCGCAGCCATGCGCCGATCTCCGAGGCGGGCTGGAAGCTGATCGACGAGGAGGCGCGCGCCCGGCTGACGCCGGGGCTGGCGGCTCGGCGGCTGGTCGACTTCGACGGACCGAAGGGGTGGACGTACTCGGCGACCAATCTGGGCCGTGTGGCCGACGGCGAGATCTCGCCGCTGGAGCACGTCGAGGGACGGGTGCGCCGCGTCCTGCCGCTGGTGGAATTGCGTGCGCGCTTCACGGTCTCGCGCGCCGAGCTCGCGGCGGGCGACCGCGGCGCCGACGACGTCGACTTCGATGACTTGGATGCGGCCGCGCAGCGTGTGGTGGTCGCGGAGAACGCGGCGGTCTTCCATGGCTGGTCGGAGGCGGGGATCGACGGCGTTGCGCGGGTGTCGCCCCATGATCCGATCCCGTGCGGCGATGTCATCGACCGCTGGCCGTCACATGTGGCGCGCGCGGTAGAGACACTGCTGCGCAACGGGGTGAGCGGGCCTTACGGGCTGGCGCTCGGCCGCGAGGAGTACACCCGCGTGACCGAGACCGCCGAGCACGGCGGCTACCCCTTGTTCGACCACCTCCGCAAGATCCTCGGAGGACCGATCGTCTGGGCGCCGGGCGTCGATGGCGGCATCGTGCTGTCGCTGCGGGGCGGGGATTTCCTGTTTGAGTCCGGTCAGGACGTCTCCGTGGGCTATGAGTCCCACGATGCCGATGCCGTGACGCTGTACTTGGAGGAGTCCTTCTCGTTCCGCGTTGCGTCACCGGAGGCGGCGGTGGCGATCGTGCGCTGACCCGTCGGCGGCGCCTTGTTTCGTTGCGGTGGGTCAGGGTGCGGTGTGTGGTTGGTTGGGCGGCGCTCCGCGACGATCGCCACCGCGCTCGTGTGGTCTGGGGTGTTGGGTGAAAGTGTTGCTCTGTGGTTTGGCGCGCATTTGTGTGGGCATCGAACGAGCGCCGCGCGGATGGCGACATCACGGATCACCGACTCGTCCCGACGCTCTCGCGCCGCCAACGAGCCGCTGCGCGACTTGCCATCGATCCACGTCGTTGAGACCCCGCATATCGGGGTCTAAACGACGCGGATCCCCATCCGCGTTGGTAACGCCCGCCCGGGCGCCGGCGGACGACCGGCCAACGCCGTGAGCGACCGATCCCGCTCACTCCCCTCGGTGCCGACAGACCACGCAGCACACCCAACCCCGGTCGCGCTGAACGCCCGGACGCCAGCGCCCGGGAGTTGTTGGTGTTGTCGACTAGCAACGAGTGCGCCAATTCTGCAACGACTCTGCGTAATCGATCAATTCCGTCTGCACGCCTCGCTAGGCTCCGCCTTCATCCAAATCAAATGACCCCCGCGCCGCGTCAACGGCCGGGGGCATGACCCACAGGAGCAACGACTCCCATGAGTACCCCGCAGCGTACCCACGCGCCGACGACGCTCGTCGTCGACCGCCAGACCGCCGACGTTCTGCGCGCCGAGGCCAAGAAAATCGCGATGTTCGAGCACGACCCGTTCGAGGACTTGCTCGACTTCAGCCCCGACGCCCAGCACGGCCTCTTCCAGCGCTACCGCGACGTCTTCGACCTCATCGACGCCGTCGGATGCAATCCCGAGAAGGTCGACCCGGACCAGGAGACCTTCGAGGTCCCGTTGACCGAGGATCTGATCAACCTTCTCGGCCTGCGTCGCTACGACTTGGCGATGAGCAACGCCGATCGCCTCCCTGACGGCATCGAGCCGATCTCCCCCGAGACCCTCGAGGCCATCACCCACGACCGCCTCGCCGCCCAAACCCTCGACCGCCTCTTCACCACCTACAACAAGGCCACAAAGGCTTGAGGCACACCGTGGTTGCCGTGGCTCTGTCCACGGCAACCACGGGGCGGCCCTGGGCGCACAAGCCTGCCGCAGGAATCTGCGCTCAGCTCTAGCGCGTGCCGCGGAGCTCAGGTGGCGTTAGCGATGCGTCCGCCCGGCACGCATTCGGCCACGGCGTTGCCATCGTCATCGAACGCGACGAGGAGGAGACCGTCGCTCCTCTGCGATGCGTCTTCGGCGAGGCGCCAGAGCCTCATACGCCACGCTCTCCCGATCGAAGGATTCGACCAAGTTACCGGTGTCGAAGATCGAGTAGGTCATGACCATCTCATCGTACCCAGGCCTCAGATCGCACGTCAACGCACCTTCCTGACGTCGGTCACGAACATTTGCAGTTGCGCTGGAACGCCCCAGATCGACCAATGTCCGGGACCACTGGCGTCTGCAACGCAGACGCGATGCCCGGTCGCTGCGCGGCGCGCTCGGGCACCCACAGATCCTCTACGGCCTCATCTGCCCGCTGCGCCAATGTCACTCTCCTGCTGACCGTGCGCGCTGGCCTCTCGACAGCAACCTCCTCAGGAGACGGTCGCTTTCGGGACGGCCTGTTTGAGCGTGTGTAGCCGCGCCTTGCGCTCACGGGCTGGACGACCGGTGAGGGTTACCCCCGTTCGGATCTCATCGAGATGGACCGTGAAACCCATCGTCCGTAGCCGCTCCACATTTCTCCAAAGGAACACCTTGGTGAAGAACGGCAGATCCTCGGCTACCTGCCCGGGGACACCAGAGTTGGTGATGAGCGCAAGAATGATCGGGTAGTCGCCGGCATCGATCGTCTCGCTGACGAGGTTCTCGAAGCCGGGTTTCGCCTTTGCCAGCTTCTCGCGAAACGCTGTGCGGAAGTCGGCGTTGCCCTTGAGTAGCTCGGCGGATACGACTGCCTGTCCGATGAGGTGGCTCAGCGGTCCGGAGCCGCCCTTGCGTTTCTTGACGTGGATGATCGCTCGCTGGTTGGTGAAGAGGTCGCACGGTTCGATGGCCGATCTCCCTTCGAGTTTGATGTTCTGCCGATCGAGGAGTGCGACGGTCGGTAGGTCGGCGGCAACCGCAAGGTTGTACTCGCCTTCTGACTCATTAGGCACGGCGTCAGGCAGCGACAGCCCCGACGGTGTAAGGGTCGTAATGAAGCGATCGACCTGGTCGGCGAGCGTCTTCTTTATCCGGTACCAGACCCCGCCGTCGAGAATAACCCGCTCGTGGCCCAGGGTCATTTCGTGGTACAGACAGGTCCATAGCGACCATTCTTGTACCGGCTGTTTATCGTCGTTTCGTGCCACGAGCATGGCGCTGTCAAGCACGCGGCGCACTCGTTCAGGATCCGTTACCGATGTGATCACAAGGCTGAGTAACGTGTTTGTCGTCGGCTCGTCGACGATTGTCTCGCGTCCCCGGCGCGTTACCGAGAAGTCGACGATGTCGTTTGAGACCAGCTCGGGCGGATAGACGTCAATACCAGCCCAACGCCGCTGGCCGACGCGCGTCGCGAGCCGGCTGTCGAGAGCCTTGATCTCTTCTGGGTCGGTGATCTCCTCGATGTCATCGATGTGGGGGAACTCATGGCGATATCCCGTCTGGCGGCTTCGGTCCAGCATGCTGGCGCAGAGCGTTGCCAGTGTGTTGGCGTTGACCTCGGCGGTGACCCGCGCGGCGTCATGGCCTCTGAGGCGCTTCCCCACTACGTCGTCGCGGGTGGTGCCCTCTAGTGCGGTGACCAACTCGCGTTGCCAGTCGACTTCCAGCGCATCGATCCGCGCTTGTCGCGACAGCTGCCGTTGGGTGTGCATCACCGACTCGCCGAACGTACGCGCCTGAGCACCACGCAACAGCGACGGGTCGAGGGAGTTGAGTGCGACACGAAGGCCGAACCGTCGCTCGTAGCGGCGGGCGTCGAGCATGGTCCATCCGCTGCCAAACGTCAGAGCAAAGCGTCTGCCTGCAGCTTGCAGCACGAACACCGCATTCGAGCTCATCGTGCGATCGTCGGCTGACGGGTCCATATGCGGGCCGAGCAAGGACAGCCATTGCGGTACGCGTGCGTCCTGCACCTGCACGAATATGGTTCCTTGGGTCTCGCCCGCGCTGACGTCGTGGGTGCGGATATCGAGGCGGTCTGGCTTCAAGGCCTCGATATCCGACGTGACGTCTTGCTTGAGGAGGTACACACTCAGGGACTTGGTAGCCACGCTCGGGTATATCGGCGTTAAGCGCCGAAAACGAAAGCGTGCACAATCTGTTGCTGAGGGAAAGAAACCGGCTGAGTCGTTCGCAGGGTTCCTACGCCAGCCCCTCCGCCTCGTACTCCCTCAGATACCCCTCGAACAACCGCCGGTGCCCCTCCTCGTCACGCAGGATCGCGATGACCATGTCGTTGGTCACCGGATCCACGCCCTCGGTCGCCTCGATGACCGCGTTGTAGTGCTCGATCGCGCCGGTCTCGGCCTCGATGACGCCCTTGATGACGTGGACGACGTTCGGTCTGGTGCTCGGGCGGTTGGAGGTAGCTCTGCTCGGCGGTGAAGTCCATGGAACCGGGGACGACCCCGTACAGCTCCTTGATGCGCGCGGCGAACTGCTGCGCGTGGCCGAGCTCCTCCTGGATGTCGGCGTTCAGGGACTCGATGATCTCCTGGGCGCGGACGCCGTCCGGATTCACGGAGTTCGAGATGTAGGACATGACCGTCTCGATCTCCATCCAGTAGGCCTTCTCGAGCATCTTGATGATCTCTTCGCGCTCGGAGGACTTGTCGTCGGCCAGGATGCCCTGACTCGCGTTTCGTGTCGTGGTCATGCGGTGAGCCCTACCCGTAGCTCCCTGACCCCGAATCACGAGGAGGCACATCGGCAATGGCCGACACCCTGAACGGCAAGAAGGTGGCGATCCTGGTCGCCAACGAGGGCATCGAGCAGGTCGAGCTCACGGAGCCGCGCAAGGCACTGCAGGACGCCGGCGCGACCGTCGAGCTGCTCGCACCGGAGTCCGGTGAGGCCCAAGCGTTCAACCACCTCGACAAGGCCGACAGCTTTCCGGTCGACCGCGCGGTGACCGACGCGAGCGCCGAGGACTACGACGCGTTGATGCTCCCCGGCGGCGTCGCCAACCCCGACAACCTGCGCACGCACCCCGAGGCCGTCGCGTTCGTCCGTGCGTTCTTCGACGCCGGCAAGCCGGTCGCGGCGATCTGCCACGCGCCGTGGACGCTCATTGAGGCCGACGTCGTCCGCGGGCGAACGCTGACCTCGTGGCCGTCGCTGCAGACCGACCTGCGCAACGCCGGTGCCACGTGGGTCGACGAAGAGGTCCACGTGGACGAAGGACTCGTAACCTCCCGCAAGCCCGACGACCTGAAGGCCTTCAACGCCAAGATGGTCGAGGAGTTCGCTGAGGGCCCGCACGAGGGCAACAAGCCCGCCGGGCGCTTCGAGAAGGACGCCATCAAGGCCTAACGGCAGGGCTCCACCACGCAAGAATGCCTGCGGGGCGTGTGCAAAGCACGCCCCGTCGGGCACACTTGACGGTCCATGCCCCGTTCGATCTGGACCGGCGCCATCAGCTTCGGGCTCGTCACCGTGCCCGTCAAGCTGTACAGCGCAGTCAACCGCAAGACCGTCCGCTTCAACCAGCTCAACGCCAAGACGGGTTCGCGGATCGCGCAGAAGCGCGTCGACGCCTCCACCGGGGAGGAGGTCGCCTATGAGGATCTGGTCAAGGGCTATGAGATCTCGTCGGACCGTTACGTGGTGATCGACCCGGCCGAGCTCGACTCCGTCCAGCCCGCCAAGACGAAGACCATCGACATCGAGGACTTCGTCGATCTGGAGGAGATCGACCCGATCTTCTACGACCACCCGTACTACCTCGCACCCGGGGCCGGGGGCGCCAAGCCTTATCGCCTGCTGCTGGAGGCGATGCGCGACACCAACCGCGTCGCGATCGCCAAGGTCGTCATCCGCCAGAAGGAGAGCCTGGTCGCGATCCGGCCCCTGGCCGACCACGATGTCCTCGAGATGGCGACGATGCTCTTCGCCGACGAGGTCGTCGACCCCGCCCGCATTGACGACATCCCCGCCGCCGAGGACGTCAAGACCAACAAGCGTGAGATCGACATCGCCAAGCAGCTGATCGAGTCGCTGGCCGGTGAGTTCGAACCGACGAAGTACAAGGACACCTACCGCGAGGCCGTCCTCGAGATGATCGAGAAGAAGGCCGCCGGCGAGGAGATCGTCATCCAGCCCGAGGACGAGGAGACCGCGCCGGTCCCCGACCTCATGAGCGCGCTGAAGGCGAGCCTCGACGCGGTGCGCGAGCGCACGGGCGACGAGGACGGTGATGGCGGCGACGTCAAGCCTAAGCGTAAGCGCGCGAGCTCCTCGAAGTCCGGCACCACCAAGAAGGCCAAGAGCGCGGCCAAGTAGCGCCGCGCCCGATCGCGGCTGCCGTCCGCGATCGCCGGGTACATCGGCGGCGTGCCGGAACCGCGCCAGCCCCGTCTCAGGAAGGTCGACTGCAGCGGCCCCGGCCTGCGCCGGGTCAAGCGCGGCCGCGGCTTCTCGATCCTCGACCCCGACGGCGAGCGCGTCGAGGAGCCCGAGATCCTGGCCCGCGTCAACGAGCTGGTCATCCCGCCCGCCTGGCAGGGCGTGTGGATCTGCCCCTATCCCGGCGGCCACATCCAGGCCACCGGCATCGACCAGCGCGGGCGCAAGCAGTACCTCTACCACCCGCGCTGGCGCGCCCGCCGCGACCAGGCCAAGTTCGAGGACATGGTCGTCTTCGCCCGCACGCTGCCGACCTTGCGTGCCCGTGTCGAAGACGACCTGGCCCGCCAGGACTTTTCCGCCGACCACGTCCTCGCCCTGGCCGTCCGCCTCCTGGATCGCGGCTTCTTCCGGATCGGCACCGAGGACTACGCCGTGACCAACGAGACCTACGGCCTGGCGACGATGAAGCAGCGCCACGTGCAGGTCCGCGACGGCGTCCTGTACTTCGACTACCCCGCCAAGCACGGCAAACGACGGATCCAGGCGGTCGTGGATCCCGACCTCGGCGACGACCTCTGCCGCCTCAAGCGCCGCCGCGGGGGCGGCGACGAGCTGCTGGCCTACAAGCGCGGCCGCCGCTGGGTCGACGTCAAGTCCTCCGACATCAACGCCTGGCTGAAGGAGACAACCGGCGAGGACGTCAGCGCCAAGGACTTCCGCACCTGGGGCGCGACCGTGCTCGCCGCCGTCGGCCTCGCGGTCAGCCCGGTGCCGCCAACCAAGACCGCGCGCAAGCGGGCGATGGCGCGCGTCGTCAAGGAGGTCGCCCACCACCTCGGCAACACGCCGGCGGTCGCGCGCGCTTCCTACATCGATCCGCGCACCTTCGATCGCTACCTCGACGGCGTCACGATCGCCGGCACGCTGCCCGGCCTCGCCGAGGCCGGCGACGGCACGGCGATCCAGGGCGCCGTCGAAGGCGCGGTGCTCGAGCTGCTGACCGGCGAGGACTCACCGGCGATGGCGCCACCTGGGGGCGAGGAGATCGCCGCCGAGCTGGCGAAGGCCGCTTAGGCCTGCGCCTCTTCCTCGTCCAGCGCCGCAACCGCCTCATCGCGCGAGCCGCGGATCGTGAAGATCTGATCCAGCCCCGTGATCTCGAACGTCTTGGCGATGTTCTGATCGACGTTGACGATCGTCAGGCGGCCGTCACGCGAGCGCAGGCGCTTGACCGTGCCGATCAGGACGCCGAGCGCCGTCGAGTCCAGGAAGGTCGTCTCGCCGAGGTCTACGACGATCCGCGACTTGCCGCCCTCGATCGCCTCGCCAAGCGCGGTCTTCAGCTCGGGCGCGGTGAACAGGTCGATCTCGCCGCGGACGGCGACGACCTGCGTTGACGCGTCAACGGGGTCCTGGGTAAGTGCGAAATCCGGTGGCATCGTGTTCCTTCAGTGTGACGAATCTGCCGAGGTGGTGATCAGTCGCGGAAGGCGAGCTGGAGCAGCAGCTCCGAGCCTTCTGCGGAGATGCCCGAGGCCACGTGCTCGAACACGTTCCCGATCCCGGGAAGCGACGCGGCGGCGACGAGTGCGTCAGCACCCCCGGCGGCCAATGGCCCGACGCGCAGCGAAAGACCCGCGGGCTCGGCATGGACATGGACGGTGACGCGACCGTTGGCCGTGTGGCTCGGCGCGTGCGCGGCAACCGCGTCGGTCAGCAGGAGGGCGTCGTCGAGGCGGTCGATCGGGCACTGCGCCCGAGCGGCCAGCATCCCGACGACGCGACCGAGGACCGGGCCGAGCAGCTCGGCCCGGCGGACGGTCAGCGTCGCCTCGTTGACGGTCGACAGTTCGGGGCTCATGCCGACGCTTCCCGGACGCCGTCGAGCTCGAAGACCATCCGCACCTCGGTCTGGTCCTGATCGTTGGTGCCGAGCTCCAGCGACGAGGCAAGCGTGGCGATCAGCGGCAGGCCGAGCCCGAGGCCGGGACTGTCGGGGCGCGGCAGGATGCCGCGGCCCTCGTCGCTGACGACGACCGTCAACGCCCCGTCGACCAGTCCGGCGCACACGCTCATCGGCCCGTCGCCGTCGGGGTAGGCGTGCACGACGACGTTGGTGCACGCCTCCGTGACCGCCAGCTTGACGTCGGCCAACGCGTGGTCAGGCACGTCAAGGGCGTCGCCAAGCCCGCCGAAGGCATGACGTACAACGGCCACGTTTTCGGCGCGGGCCGGCAGGGTCAGCTCGAAGTCGGGCGTCAGAAGGCTCCTGGTGGCGGTCGTGCCGGGGCGTCCCAGCCCCGGGTGTCTCATCGGCTGGATATGCCCACCCGGCGGTCGTCTTATTCGCGACGACGCGCGGACGGGCGCGAAGCGGGATGAGCATATCGGTCGCTGCCCCGGAATTCGGCGTTCAACGTGCGCTTTAAACACGCCGGGCCGCCCGAAGGCGACCCGACGCGTGTGGGGGAGGTCATCGCATCGCACCGGGGCAGGGTCGGGCGCTCTCCGTGACGCGATCTGGACGGGAGCATCAATCCCGCAGAGCCCGGTATGCCCCGGGCCGATGGGCGCAAACACGAGCGATCCGAGATACCGGAATCCGGTTTGCACGCAGACGATCTCCCTGCTCGCACCCCGTGTCTGGAGGCGTGCGCAGTGGCTGTATGCGATCGCGTACGGCTGTCCAATTTGGAGTGCTCTTGCTACTCTGCCGGGCTCCTTCTCACGCTCGAGAAGCCGGCACCTAGGGCGCCGGACGACCGAGCCTCCGTGCCCCCGGGCCGCCACGGGACACCTCATGACGATCTCTCGCTTTCCTCAGGCCGACGGCCTGTACGACCCCCGCTACGAGCACGACGCGTGTGGCGTCGCCATGGTCGCGCGGCTGGACAACCAGCCCGACCACGGCGTCATCCACCGCGCGCTCACGGCGCTGGACAACCTGGAGCACCGCGGCGCGGAGGGCGCAGACATCCGCACCGGCGACGGTGCGGGCATCCTCGTCCAGATTCCGGACGCGTTCTTCCGGCAGGTCGTCGACTTCGAGCTGCCGCCGCGTGGTGCCTATGGCGTCGCCGTCTGCTTCCTCCCGCGCGACCCGCAGCAGCGCCGCAAGCTCGAAGAGCTGATCGAGCTCAACATCCGCATCGAGGGTCAGCAGCTGCTCGGCTGGCGCGACGTCCCGGTCGACCTCGATCACGTCGGCGACACGGCCAACGCCTCGCGCCCGCACGTCAAGCAGCTGTTCGTCGGCGCCGGCCCGGGCTTCACGGAGGACCAGGACCGCTTCGAGCGCAAGCTCTACGTCATCCGGCGGATCGTCGAGCTGGCCGCCGGCCCCGACTTCTACGCCCCGAGCTTCTCCTCGCGCACCTGCGTGTACAAGGGGATGTTGATCTCCCACCAGCTGCGCAACTTCTATCCGGACCTCAAGGACGAGCGCTTCGGCTCGGCCCTGGCCCTGGTGCACAGCCGCTTCTCGACCAACACGTTCCCGAGCTGGGACCTGGCGCACCCGTTCCGCGTCATCGCCCACAACGGCGAGATCAACACGCTGATGGGCAACGCCAACTGGATGCGCGCGCGCGAGTCGCAGCTGGCCTCCGAGCTGTTCGGCCTCGACCTGCAGAAGGTCCTGCCGATCGTGCGCCCCGGCGGGTCGGACTCCGCGACCTTCGACAACGTCCTCGAGCTCCTGATGCTCGCCGGTCGCTCGCTGCCGCACGCGGCGATGATGATGATCCCCGAGGCCTACGCCGACCGCGACGACCTCCCGGACCACCTCAAGGGCTTCTACGCCTTCCACTCCTGTCTGATGGAGCCGTGGGACGGTCCGGCCTCGGTCTGCTTCACCGACGGCACCGTCGTCGGCGCGACGCTGGACCGCAACGGGCTGCGTCCCGGCCGCTGGGTCGAGACCACCGACGGCTACGTCATGCTCGGCTCTGAGACCGGCATGTTGCCGGTCGCGCCCCAGGAGGTCGTGCGCCTCGGTCGCCTCGCGCCGGGCAAGCTGTTCCTCGTCGATCTCGAGGCGGGTCGCATCGTCGACGACGCCGAGGTCAAGGAGCAGGTCGCCACCGCGCAGCCCTACAGCCGCTGGTTTGACGAGAACGTCGTGCGCTTCGACGACCTCCCGCTGCGGGAAGGGCTGACGCTGGCCCAGCCGCTGCGCGACCTTCAGTTGGCGTTCGGCTACAGCCAGGAGGACCTGCGCGTCCTGATGGCGCCGATGGCCAAGAACGGCGAGGAGCCGCTCGGCTCGATGGGCAACGACAACGCGCTGGCCGTGCTGTCAGATCAGCGCCCGGCGCTGTTCTCCTACTTCAAGCAGCTCTTCGCGCAGGTGACCAACCCGCCGATCGACCCGATCCGCGAGTCGATCGTCATGTCGCTGGGCACCGGCGTCGGCGCCGAAGGCAACCTCCTGGAGGCCGCGCCCGAGCATGCGCGCCAGCTGGTCATGGACCAGCCGATCCTGCGCAACGGCGAGCTCGAGACGCTGCGCTCGCTGGAGCACCCGTGGTTCAAGTCGCACACGATCGACATCACGTGGCCGGTGCAGGACGGCCCCGAGGGGCTGCACGCCCGCCTGGCCGAGATCTGCGACGAGGCCCACGACGTCATCGCCACTGGCGTCAACATCCTGATCCTCAGCGACCGCGGCATCGGCAAGCGCCGTGCGCCGATCCCGTCGCTGCTGGCCGTCGCCGCCGTGCACCACCACCTGGTGCGTGAGGGCACGCGTCTGCAGACCGGCCTGGTGCTGGAGTCTGGTGAGCCGCGTGAAGTGCATCACTTCGCGACGCTGATCGGCTACGGCGCCAGCGCCATCAACCCCTACGTCGCGTTCGAGACCGTCGACGCGATGGTCGCCGAAGGCCGTATCCCAGGTGTCGACTCCGCCGACCAGGCCGAGCGGCTGACCGTCAAGGCGATCGGCAAAGGCCTGCTCAAGACGATCTCCAAGATGGGGATCTCGACGATCCAGTCCTACTGCGGCGCGCAGATCTTCGAGGCCGTCGGCCTCGAGAAGCCGCTGATCGACCGCCACTTCTGCGGGACCGCGTCGCGCATCGGCGGCGTCGGCCTCGAGGTGCTGGCCCAGGAGGCGCTGGACCGCCACGAGCGCGGCTACGGACTGCCGGAGGATCTGCTGCCGGTCGGCGGCGTCTACGCCTGGCGCCGCGACGGCGAGCACCACATGTGGAACCCGGAGACGATCGCGGCGCTGCAGCACGCGGTCCGGGACACGAACGGCTCGGCCCAGGACAAGTACGACGAGTACGCGCGGATGGTCAACGAGAGCGCCACGCGCAAGGCGACGCTGCGCGGGCTGCTGAAGTTCCGCGGTGGCGCCGAGCCGATCCCGCTCGACGAGGTCGAGCCCGCCAAGGAGATCGTCAAGCGCTTCGCCACCGGCGCGATGTCGCTGGGCTCGATCTCCACCGAGGCCCACGAGAACCTGGCGATCGCCATGAACCGCCTCGGCGGGCGCTCGAACACGGGCGAGGGCGGCGAGGATCCGCGGCGCTTCGTCCGCGACGAGAACGGCGACCTGCGCCGCTCGGCGATCAAGCAGGTGGCGTCAGGCCGCTTCGGCGTGACGATCCACTACCTGGTCAACGCCGACCAGCTGCAGATCAAGATGGCCCAGGGCGCCAAGCCCGGCGAGGGCGGCCAGCTGCCCGGCCACAAGGTCGACAAGTACATCGGGTCGGTCCGGCACACGACGCCGGGCGTCGGCCTGATCTCGCCGCCGCCCCACCACGACATCTACTCGATCGAAGATCTCAAGCAGCTCATCTACGATCTGCGCTGCGCCAACCCCAAGGCGCAGGTCTCGGTCAAGCTCGTCTCCGAGGTCGGCGTCGGCACGGTCGCCGCGGGCGTCGCGAAGGCCAACGCCGACCACGTGGTCATCGCCGGCCACGACGGCGGCACGGGCGCCTCGCCTTTGAGCTCGATCGTCTCCGCCGGCGCGCCGTGGGAGATCGGCCTGGCCGAGACCCAGCAGACGCTGCTCAAGAACGACCTGCGCTCGCGCATCGTCGTCCAGACCGATGGCCAGCTCAAGACCGGCCGCGACGTGGCCATCGCGGCGATGCTCGGTGCCGACGAGATGGGCTTCTCGACCGCGCCGTTGATCGCGACGGGCTGCATCATGATGCGCGCCTGCCACCTCAACACCTGCCCGGTGGGCATCGCCACGCAGGACCCGGAGCTGCGCAAGCGTTTCCAGGGCACGCCCGAGCACGTCGTCAACTTCTTCTTCTTCGTGGCCGAGGAGCTGCGCGGCATCATGGCCTCGCTCGGCATCGCCAAGATGGAGGACTTGATCGGCCGCGTCGACCTGCTCGAGGCCGACGAGGCCATCGACCACTGGAAGGCGCGCGGGATCGACCTCACGCACCTGCTCACGTTCCCGCGCGACGTGGACGCGTCCAAGCCGCGCCACCGCACGCAGGCGCCGCCGCCGGTGCTCGACGACGCGCTGGATCACATCCTGTTGGAGAAGGCGCGGCCGGTCGTCGAGGGCGGCGACCAGCACGTCGACATCAACGTGCCGGTGCGCAACGTCAACCGCTGCGTCGGCGGCATGCTCTCCTCGCGGATCGCCGAGCTGCACGGTCGCGACGGCCTGCCGGCCGGTTCGGTCGACGTGACGTTCACCGGCTCGGCCGGGCAGTCGTTCGGCGGCTGGCTCGCGCCGGGCGTGACGTTCACGTTGCACGGCGACGCCAACGACTACACGGGCAAGGGCCTGTCGGGCGGCACGGTCGTCGTCACGCCGCCCGAGGGCGTCACCTTCGATGCCCAGGACAACGTCATCGTCGGCAACACGGTGCTCTACGGCGCGACGTCGGGCAAGGTGTTCCTGCGCGGCCTGGCGGGCGAGCGCTTCGCGGTCCGCAACTCGGGCGCCAGCGCGGTCGTCGAAGGCGTCGGCGACCACGGCTGTGAGTACATGACCGGCGGCCGCGTGGTCGTCCTCGGTGCGACGGGCCGGAACTTCGCCGCGGGCATGAGCGGCGGCTTCGCTTACGTCCTCGATGTTGACGGCGGCTTCCGCTCGCGCGTGAACCCGACGATGCTCAACCAGCTCGAAGAGCTGTCTGACGACGACGCCGCCGAGGTGCGCGGGCTGGTGCAGGAGCACTTTGACCGCACGGGCTCGACCGTCGCGTCCGGGCTGCTGGAGGACTGGGACAACGCCCGCGGGCGCTTCGTCAAGGTCTTCCCGGCCGATTACAAGCGCGTGCTGGCCGAGCAGGCCGCCGCGGCTACCGCGACAACGGAAGAGGTCGCCGCATGACCACCACACCCCACGCCACCACCGTGGTCATCGACGTCAAGCGGGCCGCGTAGCCATGGGTGAGCTCGGAGGCTTCCTCAAGATCGACCGCTCCAACGTCTCCTATCGAGACGCGCAGGAGCGCGTGGGTGACTTCCAGGAGTTCCTGGTCCAGAAGCCCGACGCGGAGCTGGCGGCCCAGGGCGCGCGCTGCATGGACTGCGGCGTGCCGTTCTGCCACAACGGCTGCCCGCTGGGCAACCTGATCCCGGACTGGAACGACCTCGTCTACCGCGAGCGCTGGCCCGACGCGATCAAGCAGCTGCACGCCACCAACAACTTCCCGGAGTTCACGGGCCGTCTCTGTCCCGCGCCGTGCGAGGCCTCCTGCGTGCTGGAGATCCGCGAGGGCGACGCGGTGACGATCAAGCAGATCGAGAACTCCATCATCAACCGCGCCTTCGACGAGGGCTGGGTCGTGCCCCAGCCGCCGGCGGTCGAGACCGGTCGCAGCGTTGCGGTCGTCGGCGCCGGCCCGGCCGGCATGGCCGCCGCCCAGCAGCTGCGCCGCGCCGGCCACGCCGTCGTGCTCTTCGAGCGCGACGAGGCGGGCGGCGGCCTGGTGCGCTTCGGCGTGCCGGACTTCAAGATCGAGAAGTGGATCGTCGAGCGCCGGCTGGACCAGCTGCGCGCCGAGGGCGTCGATGTGCGTTGCGGTGTTGACGTTGGTGTTGACGTGACCGCCGACCAGCTGCGCGCGGAGTTCGACGCGGTCGTCCTGACGATCGGCTCGCGCGTTCCGCGCGACCTGCCGGTCCCGGGCCGCGAGCTCGACGGCATCCACCCGGCGATGGACTACCTCTACGTGCGCAACCGGGCGATCGCGCAGGAGCTTGGGCCGGAGCCGAGCACCACACCGCCCACACCGGTCGAGATCACCGCCGCAGGCAAGCACGTCATCGTCATCGGTGGCGGCGACACCGGTGCGGACTGCGTCGGGCACTCGATCCGCGAGGGCGCGCTGAGCGTCACGCAGCTCGAGCTGCTGCCCGAGCCGCCGACCAACCGCCCCGACGACCGCACGCCGTGGCCCCTCTGGCCGCAGAAGTTCCGGTTGTCCTACGCCATGGAAGAGGCGACTGCGATCGGCAAGGGCGAGCAGGACTTCTCGATCGTCACCACGCGCTTCGACGGCGAGGACGGTCGCGTCGGTGCGCTGCACTACGCCCAGGCCGGTGCCGCGCCGCCGTTCGCGCCCGTCGAGGGCACCGACGGCGAGATGCAGGCCGACCTCGTCCTGCTGGCCATGGGCTTCCTGCACCCCGAGCACGAGGGCATCGTCGAGCAGCTCGGCGTCGACCTCGACCAGCGCGGCAACATCAAGGCCTCCACCTACGCGACGTCGGTGCACGGCGTCTTCGCCGCCGGCGACGCCCGCCGCGGCCAGTCGCTGATCGTCTGGGCGATCAACGAGGGCCGCCAGGCCGCCCGCATGGCCGACCGCTACCTGCACGAGCTGACC
The DNA here is from genome assembly GCF_035996765.1 of Baekduia sp. Lineage (NCBI taxonomy): Bacteria > Bacillati > Actinomycetota > Thermoleophilia > Solirubrobacterales > Baekduiaceae > Baekduia > Baekduia sp. The sequence goes on along the minus strand of NZ_DASYJG010000039.1, from coordinate 14,942 downwards.
GCCGCCGAGCGCGAGCCCGTGCTGGCCGGCAACGTCCACGACGCCGACGAGGGGCCCGAAGGCCCGCCGTCGCACGCGGACGGCGGATTGAGCGCCGAAGAGCAGGACTGACATCGCCCGTCGAGGGACGACTGATGGTCGGATAGCGACCATCAGTCGTCCCTCGATGCCCTGGGCGTGCTTGACAGGGCGTCAAAGCGAAACTTGACGCCTCCGTCATCTTCTGGGAACCTGCCGCACATGTCCACGGCAACGCTTCCCTCTGTCTGTCTGATCGGTGCCGGCTCGTCCGGCATCGCGGTCGCCAAGGCGCTTCATGAGCATGGCGTGCCGTTTGACTGCATCGAGGCGTCTGACCGCGTCGGCGGCAATTGGGTCTTCAACAACAGCAACGGGACGTCGGCCGCCTACCGCGACCTGCACATCAACACGTCGCGCGACCGCATGGCCTACTCGGACTTCCCGATGCCGGCCGACTACCCCGACTACCCGCACCACGCGCAGATCGCCGCGTACTTCGACACCTACGTCGACCACTTCGGCTTCCGCGACCACATCATCTTCAACACGCGCGTGGACAACGTGTCGCGCGGCGCCGACGGCGTTTACACGGTCACGACCGACGACGGCGAGGTGCGCGAGTACGACGTCGTGCTCGTCGCCAACGGCCACCACTGGGATGCGCGCTGGCCCGAGCCGGCCTTCCCTGGCTCAGACACCTTCACCGGCACGCAGCTCCACGCCCACGAGTACATCGAGCCCTCCATCTTCGAGGGCAAGAACGTCGTCGTGCTCGGGATGGGCAACTCGGCGATGGACATCGCCGTGGAGTCCTCCTACGTCGCCAACAGCACCTACCTGGCCGCACGTCGCGGCGCCTGGATCATCCCCAAGTACCTCTTCGGCCGCCCGACCGACCACTTCAAGAACGATCCGCGCATCCCGTTCAAGATCCGCCAGAAGGCCGTCCAGCGGCTCGTCAAGCTCCACACCGGCGACCTCACCAAGTACGGCCTGCCCAAGCCCGACCATGCCTTCGGCGAGGCGCACCCGACGATCTCGGGCCGGATCCTCGACCGCATCCAGCACGGCCGCGTCGCGCCCAAGCCCAACATCAAGGCCTTGGACGGCGACCACGTCGAGTTCGTCGACGGCACGCGCGAGCAGGTCGACGTGGTGGTCTACTGCACCGGCTACAAGATCACGTTCCCGTTCTTCGATGAGGGCTTCATCTCCGCGCCCGACAACCACATCGAGCTCTTCCGCCGCGTCTTTCACCCTGACTACGCCGACCTCGGGTTCGTCGGCCTGCTGCAGCCGCTCGGCTCGGTCATGCCGCTCGCCGAGGCCCAGGGCGAGTGGCTGGTCGACTACCTGCGTGGCCGCTACGCGCTGCCGGCGCCGGGTGAGCTGGCCACCGACATCCGCGACGACCAGCAGGCGATGCACAAGCGCTATCTGGCCAGCAAGCGCCACACGATCCAGGTCGACTTCGAGGACTACCTCTGGCGGCTGGACAAGGAGCGCAAGCTGGGTGCCGAGCGTGCGGCGGCCCGTGGGCACGCGCTGCCGGTGCCCCATCGCGCCAAGGACATCCCGCGCACCGCCGGCGCGGCGGTCGCCGCGTGACCGTCGACGCCGGTCTGACCGCGGTCGGCGCGGGCAAGCGCGAGCGCACCAAGCAGGCCAACCGCACCGCGATCCTGGACGCCGCCCGGCTCGTCTTCGCCGACATCGGCTACGGGGCGGCATCGGTGCGCGACATCGTGCGCGGAACCGACCTGGCCACGGGCACGTTCTACAACTACTTCCCCGACAAGGAGTCGGTGTTGACCGCGCTGCTGGACGAGACGGCGGGGGAGGCGCGGCTGCGCGTGCGGGCCGCACGCCGCGGCGGCACCACGCTGGACGCCTTCGTGCGTGACGGCTTCCGGGCCTACTTCGACTTCCTGATCGAGGACCGCGCGACGTCGGAGCTGCTGAGCCGCAACGCGGGCACGATCCGGGCGCTGTTCGACGAGCCGTCGCTGGTCGCCGGCGTCGAGGAGCTTGCCGAGGATCTGCGCGCGGGTGTGGAGGCTGGTCTGATCCCTGACCACGACGTCGAGTACATGGCCGCGTCGATGGTCGGCGCCGCGTTCGAGGTCGGCGCGCGGATGCTCGACAGCGCAGAACCCGACCCGGCGCGGGCCACGGCGTTCATCTCCGGCCTCTTCATCGCGGGCCTCAGCGCCCGCGCCTGAGCGCTCCGCGCAACGTCTGTTGCGCGGACGCGGCACCGCAACTTCGATGGTGGCTACGCTGTCTTGGTTCTCAGCGCGCCGAAGCACACCGCGCGCCGACCCAACTCCCCGTCCCTCGACGCCGACAAAGGAGCACCCGCATTCCGATGCGACGTCTCGTTGCCACCTTCCTGCCCATCGCCGCCCTCGCCGCCGCCGCGCTCGTGCCGGCCAGCGCGTCTGCGGTCACCGTGGGCATCTCCGATCAGCAGGCCTCGACCTTCACCAACCCGCTCTACGCGCCGTTGAAGCTGAAGGTCGCTCGCTACATCGCCCCCTACGACGTGCTCAGCGAGCCGGGTGAGAAGCAGAAGCTGGATTCCTGGATCCACAACGCCAAGCTCGCCCACCAGACGATGCTGATCTCGTTCGAGCACTCGCGCCTGTCGTCGAAGTACAACAAGGCGCCGTCCGTGGCGACCTACACCAAGGCGCTGAAGGCCTTCAAGAAGAAGTACGGCCCGAAGTTCGACATCTCGCCCTGGAACGAGGTCAACGTCTGTCAGGCGGCTGGTCGCATGGAGGGTCAGCCGGCGAAGATCTGCAAGTCGGCCACCGGCCCGAAGCTCGTCGCCCAGTACTACTCGGCCGCCAAGTCGGTCTTCGTGGGCCGCAAGGTCGTCGCGATCGACATCCTCGACGGCTTCAACGTTGGCGGCGCGGTCAGCTACCTGCGCAAGTTCAAGAAGTACGTCAAGGGCACGCCCAAGTACTGGGGCATCCACAACTACAGCGACACGAACCGCGGCTCGACCTCGCGCACCTCGCGGTTGATCAAGGAGATCAACAACAAGAAGTCGGAGGTCTGGCTGACCGAGACGGGCGGCCAGCTCAAGCTGCGCGGCGTCGTGGCCGGTGAGGCAAAGGCCGCCCAGGCGCTGAAGTGCATGTTCTCTATGCCCAAGAAGTTCCCGCAGATCAAGCGCTTGTACATCTACCAGTTCAACGGCGCGGACTCTTCCAACGACTTCGACGCCGGCCTGATCGGCCCCGACAACTCGACCCGCCTGGGTTACGACGTCGTCAAGAAGCGCCAGTCGGCCACCTGCCACGCCTAGGGCGCGGCCCGCGTTCTGCGACTGCTGCGACGGGCGCCTATAGGCGCCCGTCGTGCGTTTGGGGGGAGGGCGGGCTCGTGCACTTACACTGAAGGCGTGCCCACCTTCTGCCGCCACAACCGGCTCGTCGAGAACTGCCCGATCTGCTCCAAGAAGGAGCAGGTTTCCAGCCCGACGCGCTCGGTTGCCCGGCGCCCCTCGCGGCCTGCCGGCTCGACCGCCGTGCGCGCGCCGCGCAAGTCCGTCTCCTCCGGGATGACGGTGCGCCGGGTGCAGCGCGCGCCCGACGACGGCTACGAGCACGACCTGATCCCGGGCCTGCGGTCGAGCGTCGACGCCGGCCGGTTGGCCGACGAGTTGGCGTTCAGCGCCGCGCGCCTGCGCGAGCTGTCCGACGCGCCTCCCGGTCTGTACGGCGAGGTCGCCGGCATGGGCGATCGTGAGGAGGCGGCGTGGCTGACCTTCCTGATCGCGTTCTTCTCGCCGCTGGACGCGGGGGATCCGTGGGTGGGCATCGCGGCTGCCCGGACGACCTGGGCCTCCGGCGAGCTGCCCGACCTCGAGGGTGTGCAGACCGGCCCGCGCACGGCGTTTGACCCCAAGCGCGGCGCGGCGGCGCTGGTCGCCTACCGGGCGTGGGCCGAGCGGCTGGGCGGGCAGATCCCAGCGCTGGCCGGCGAGGAGACGTGGACGCTGCAGCACCGCTACGACCGCGCCTTCGAGCGCCTGGGCCTGCCGGGCTTCGGCCGGCCGCAGCGGATGGAGTTCCTGATCCTGGCCCACCGGCTCGGGCTCGTCGAGCTCGACCCGTGGACGATGCACCTCGCCGCCGCCACGCCGACCGATCCGGTCGCGCTCTCGGCCAAGCGGCTGCTGGGCATCGGCGACCCGGTCCTGCTGCAGCGCCGTCAGCGCGAGCTGGCCCACGGCGTCGACGTCCCGGTCGAGTCGCTGGACCTGGCGCTCTACAACTGGGCGGCGCCGGCCGATGCCGAGCGCTACACGGCCGGCGCGACGGTGGCGCTGGACGCCGGCGAGCGCGACCGGATCGCGCGGGCGCTGGGGCTGTAGGTGGGGCGCGTCGCGTTGGGGCGCGCCTTGGCGTGCGCGTTGGCGGTGCTGGCGGTCGCCGGCTGCGGCTCGGAGTCCAAGAGCACCATTGCGGCCGGCGCGCCGACGGTGTCGCTGTGGGTCAGCGCGACGGCGAGCGACTACCGCCAGGTCGCCGCGGGCGTCAAGCTCGCGCTGGCCGAGCGCGGTGGGCGCGCGGGCGTGTTCCGCGTCAACTACGCGGGCAAGCAGGTCTCTGACGACGCGGCGCGTGCCACGGCCGATGCCGTCAACAACGCGCGGACCTCGCTGCAGGACACACAGGCCGGCGCGGTCATCACCAACGTGGGGACGGGTCAGGCCGAGCCGGCGATCACGCTGCTCAACGAGGCCGGCATCCCAGCGGTGGCGCTGGGCGACGCCGCGCTGAAGAGCGTGGCCTGCTCGGCGCGCAGCGACATCTACCCGAACGGGCACGAGACGGCGATCGTCGTCACGGGGGCGGCGCCGATGCCACTCGCCTTTCGCGCGCGCTTCCTCGCGCGCCTCGGGTTCGCACCGACGGACGTCGCCTGGTCGTCCTACCAGGGCGCGTCTGCTGTGTTGTCGTCCTTGAGGGACGCGGGTGTCAAGACAAACGACTCGCCACCGCGGTTGAACCGCGACGCGCTCGCGGCCGAGCTCGTGCATGGGCACGGAGGCTGCACCTAGGCGCGAGGCGCCTGGGGTGTGTTGGAGCCGGATCTGGATCTGGACAGACGGTGGATGCTGTCCGATCGGAGTTGTTCGGGGTCTCCATCGCTAAAGGTTCTTTTGGCCATAGTGAGATTCCCGCTCTGAGCGGGAATTTGCGTGGCGATGCGCACAAGGCGTCGTTCGCTGGCGGACCGCAGCCTTTGGATGGTCGGCGACGGATGTCCGAACCCGGGCTTGGGTCTTCGGCGCTTGCTCGCGATACCTCGGGGCACCGCTCACCGATGGGCGGACGTCGTCACTCGGACCTCTGATTGAAATCAGGGGGGCGAGAAATCTGGCGATGGCCCTAAGGACATCAACGCGCCACTCGCACCCCGAAGGACCGGGATATGGACAACCACGCCTCGTCCGAGCCAGACGCTCGGACCCGGCTCACCCACGATCAAGCGCAGGAGCTGGTCATGCGCATCGTCTCGACGCAAGCCGAGTCGCTGCTGCGGACGGCTTACCGCAACAGCCTGTGCCCCGACGATGCGCACGACGCCTATCAGCGCTCGATGGAGATCTTCCTGCGGCGGGCGAGGACGCTCGACCCGCGCTCAGCGCATAAGTGGATCCATGTTGTCGTCAAACGGGAGGCGCAGGAACTGCGTCGCGTGCGCTCCGGCTCGGTGCCTTACGAGGCGATCGACTTCGATCTCCATGTTGCGTCTGAGGTGTCCACGCCCGAGGAGCGCTTCCTGGCCAAGGACCGTGCTCGACGCGCTGCCGAGGCGCTGCGGCGACTCAAGCCGCAGGAGCGGCGTGCCATGGGGCTCAAGGCTTTTGGCCATTCCTACGCCGAGATCTCCGAGGCCACCGGGTTTTCAAGAACGAAAGTCAATCGTGCGCTCACCGAAGGTCGCAAGAGCTTCTTGGAGCGCTTTGAGGGCATCGAGGCCGGGGCGGAGTGTCAGCGCTGGCAGCCGGTCCTGTCGGCGATGGTCGCCGGCGAGGCGACCGCGGCGCAGCTCACCGAAGCGCGGCCGCATCTGCGCAACTGCCCCGCATGCCGGGCGACCTTGCGCGGGCTGCACCAGTCGCAGCGGCCGCTGAAGGCGGTGCTGCCGGTCGGGCTGGTGAGCGTCGGCGCGAAGTTGTCGGGATTGCTGGAGCGGCTGCTGACCGGCGTTGGAGGCGGCGGCGATGCGGGCGGCGCGGCTGTTGGCGGGGCCGGCTTCCTGGGGATCGGCGGGGCGAAGCTGGCGGGCCTGCTTGCCGCGGGTGCGGTCGCGACGGCGGGCGGTGGGTTGGTGGTGGCGCAGGAGTCCGAGCACGGTGCCGGCCATCGCGGCGTGGCCGCGCGGACGGGGCGGGTGGCGCCGGTGCGGCGCGCTGCGGTCGTGACGCCCACGCGACCAGTCTCGACGACGACCGCTGGTCGCGCTGCGCCGCCCAAGGTCGCGGCGCGTCTTGTCCATCGGACCCAGCGCGTCGGCGTGCGGGCGTCGGTCAGGCGGCGCAACGAGTTCGCCCCACGCGGCGGAGATCTCATGCCCTCGCCGGTCCTCGGCGTCGTTCCGAAGGCGGTCCGCGCGACTGCCCCGCAGCCGGTCGCTCCCAGTTCGGATAGCACCCGCGGCGAGTTCGCGCCGCAGCCCTGAGCCACCACCACGAACTTGCACACGAGAAAGGAATCCACGTTGCATCCCCTCATCCATGGCCGCCGCCCTTGGCGCGCCCGACTTGCCGTCCTGCTCGGCGCCCTGGCGATGACCTTCGTCTCCAGCGCACCGTCGCAGGCCGCCGGCATCTACATCCACAAGGGCTGCGTGACCGGCAGCGATCTCTTTGACGCCTACGGCGGTTGGCAGGCCAGCGCCTACTCGATGGTCGGCAACGCCAACGCCAACAACTGCCCCTGGGGTGGCCTGCACTCGGAGATGAATCCCGGGGCGGGCATCCCGATCGGTGCTTCCGTCGGCTGGACCTACACCGCGCCGCCGCAGACGACCATCGCGCGCTTCGTCAGCGACTACGCCGGCTGGACCAAGATCTATGACGACGTCAACCAGGGCCTCATTCAGTTCCTTGACGGCGCCGGCCACGTTGGGCTGACTTACAGCGATCGTCAGGCGACGGTGGCCAACAAGCGGACGATCGACTGGTCGGTGGGCAACAGCACCGCGATCACCGCACGGGTGCTCTGCGACGGCCCCAACGGGCACGCGGGCTGCGCGGGCTCGGTGGGGTGGTCGTCGCTCTTTGACCCCAAGCTCTACCTCACCGACGACCTACCGCCCACCGTTGGCGCTGCGTCCGGCAGCGTGACCACCGACACGACGCTCAAAGGCAGCGAGGCCCTCAGCTACTCGGCCTCCGATCTCGGCGGGGGCATCGCGCGCCTGCGCCTTTACGTCGATGGTCAGGCGACGGCGGTCGATCACGTGATCGACATCAACACCGGGCATTGCCAGATCGACGGCACCGAGAACGGCGTCTGGAGCTTCTCCTGGCCCAAGCCGTGCCCGGCCTCGGTCAACGCGGAGGAGTCGTTCGACACCACGGCCCTCGCGGACGGCCGGCACACGATCACGTTCAAGGTCGTGGATGTGGCGCAGCGGGAGGCGACGGTGTGGACGGGCTCGCGGTTGGTGGCGAACCATCCGCCGGTGAACACGCAGTTGCCTCTCTACGCCGACCAGGATCCGGCGGTGAACCCGGTCGTCGGCCACGTGATCTCGGCATCGAGTGACGGCACCTGGACCGGGCCGAACCTCAACATCGTTAGGGGCTGGGTGCAGTGCGATGGCCACGGGACCATCGCGTCCTGTGCCGCGATCCCCGGAGCCACCAGGCTGAGCTACACGCCGACGGCAGACGACGTTGGCCATCGCTTACGTCTGCTTGTCACGGCGACAAACGTGGCCGACTCGGTCAGCGTGTACTCGCAGCCCACCGGCATCGTCGCCGCGCCGAGCAGTGCGGGCCCGATCACGCCGAAGCCGGATCCCGGCAAGGATGGCAGTGACGGCACTGATGGGAGCAACGGCAACAACGGCTCGAGCCCATCGGTTCCGGGCGCACCGGTGCTGCCTGGAGTCTCGATCACCGCCACCATGGAGCACATCTTCCGCGGCCGTATCGCCGGTGAGCCTGCCGGGGCCACCTGTCCGCAGGATCGCGCGACGCTGAAGTTCGAGCACGTGCTTGGCGGCCAGATGAGGCTCGGCTTTGGCAGGGCGTCGACTGTCCAGGCGCATTTGACCTGCACCACGAGCGGCAAGGCGATCGAGGCCGCGCAGCTCGACATCGCGACCCGCGTTGGCACCAAGGCGGCTGTGGCCGCCGACGTGACGACCGATGGCGCCGGACACGCCACGCTGCGGCTGGCCAAGGGCGCGGGCCGGGCGGTCACGGTGGGCTACCGGATGTACGCCGACGACCCGATCGCACGCGCGACCGCGACGCTCAAGGTGGCGGTCAAGGGCAAGGTGGTGGTGAAGGCCAACCGCAAGCACTTGCACAACGGTCAGGCCGTCACCTTACGCGGCAAGCTGGCCGGCGGCGAGGTTCCGACTCGTGGTGTCACGTTGGCGGTCCAGTGGAAGGACGGCCATCGCTGGCGTCCGTTCGCCCAGATCAAGACCAACCGCAAGGGCGCGTTTGCTTACGCCTATAAGTTCACGCGGACCAGCGGCAAGATCACCTATGCGCTGCGTGTGCAGGTGAGCAAGGGCCAGGTCGACTATCCGTATCTGGCCACGGCCTCCAAGCCTGTGAAGGTCACCGTTGCGCGCTAGCAACAGAACCCTCGAGGCGCTTGCGGCATGCCGCGAGTTGCCGGGGCGGCGGGCGATGCCCGCCGCCCCGGGCGGGGGCGTGCTGGCGGCCATGGCGGCTGCCGGTAGGGCTCGAGGCCAGTCCGGACTGGTCAGCGGGGCTTGTGCGCAGCGTTTGCCCGCAGGCGCCGCCCGCGCTCGTCCGAACCGTGTGTTGCGCGGCCGCTTTGCCCCGTGGGCCGTTGCGCTTGCCACGACGGCGATCAGCCTCGTCTTCGCTTGTCCGGTCCCGGCGGAGGAGGTCTTCACCAGCCAGGCGGCGGCCGCTAACGCGACCGACTCCACCTGGATCCCCGCGCCCGCCCAACGTGCCGCGGTCTGCATCGTGGACACCGGCAACGACCCCAACCCCGACACCTCTAACGTCGTCGCCCGCCTCTCTGTCGACGGTGAGCCCGGCACCGACCGCAGCCCCGACCACCACGGCACCCTCATGTCCATGATCGCCGCCGCGCCCTACAACGGCTTCGGCATGGTGGGGGCGGCGCCGTCGATCAACGTGGTGTCGGTGCGAGCGTCGCGGGATGGGGTGAGCTTCGGCGGTACCGACTTGGCGCGGGCCATTCAGCGATGTGTCGCATTTCGCAATACCTACAACATCAAGGTGATCTCGTTGTCGTTGGGGGGTGCGGTGGTGTCCGGGCTAGACGCCGGGGGAATGGCGACCGTCGAGGACATGGTCAGCAGCGCTCGTTTCGTCGGTCTCGACGTCGTCGCGGCGGCAGGCAATCACCGCGGCGTAGTGGACTGGCCGGCAGGCTATGGCCCGGTCCTGGCGATCGGAGCTGCTGACAACGTCGGTGCTCGGTGCAGCTTCGCCGCCTCTGGTCCCGAAGTCGACCTCTGGGCGTCGGGCTGCCCGCTCGACGCTGCTCTCTTCGATGGTGCCGCGGCTTGGGCGTCGGGGTCAAGTGAGTCGACCGCGTTCGTCGCGGGCGCTCTGACCGAGCTCCGTCAGCTAAGTCCCGGTTCGACAGTCGATCAGGCCGAGCAGGCTTTGATGAGCAGCGCTCAGATTGCCTCGGCCGGGTCTCGTCTCGACGTCGGTGCGGCGTTCGCCGCTGTCGGACTCGAGGGTCAGCTTGCGCTCGGCCACACAATGGTGCCCCAGGTCGCTCAGAGCGGCGGTGCCACCGACCCGCAGTTGCCTGCGTCTACCGGGCCGTCGGTCGGCACGATCGCGATGCCCTTAAGTGGAGGGCACGCCGCGGGCCTACCGGTGATCGCACCCTTGGGAGGCGAGCGCTCCCAGGCGCGCCTTCCCAAGCCATCTGTGGTCTCGGTCCGACTGCGGCGCGCCGTTCTTTCGATGCGCTTCAAGAACAAGCCTCGGGGCATGGTGGCTCAGGTGCAGATCTACACCCGCACAAAGCGCCGAGCCTTCCCAGCCTTAGTGGACATCTTGCACGTGATGGATGACCGATTCCGGACACCGGTCTCAGGAACGGTCAGTCAAGTGTCGATCACGTACCGTGATCCTCAGCGGATCAGAGGTTCTTCAGTACTGCTGAGCCTTCATTCTGTGAGGTAGCCCTGCGCTCCGTGTCGTCCACACCATGCCCGTTCAACGTCGCCACACCTGGGTCAATGTTGTCCTCGTTGTTCTGGCAGCGGCGATATTCCCGCCGGTGGCGAAGGCTCAGGATCGGCCGTTGCCCGCAGACGTCGGTCCGGTCAATGGCGGTGGGGGCTTCGTCATGCAGAGTTGTGGCGAGACAGGCACAGCGAACGGTTGGGCGATAATCACAAACACCAATGCTGACGCGCTTGCAATCGGTATCGACTGTCCGCCTTCGAACCGGCCGCCGGGATTTCCTACGAGCTTTCAGCAGGCGGGGATCTGGGCCAGCGATCGGCTTACCAGCACGGGTGGGGCTCCGGAGGCCGACGTTGGAGATCGCGTCGAGTTGGCGTTCGAGCCGCTGGCCGGGACAACGATTACGCGTCTGCGCTACTGGCGAGCCATTCACATCGGTGCCGAGGACAACTACCAGCCCTACATCTCGCTCAGCACCCGCAGCAACATCATCGACACCTGCGTCATCGGCGGCCAATCGACGTGCTTCGCGGGTGGCGACGACTGGTTTCCGAACGACGATACGACGACGAACCGGTCGTCGTATCGTGATCTCCCGGGCCTCTCCGCAAGCTCGATCATCGTCGGCCTCTACTGCGGTGACAGCGACGTCCACACCTGTGGCAACGGCTCCACGCTTACGCACGTCGACGCCGAGATCTTCAGCGCGTTCCTGACGATTTCCGATCCGGACCCGCCGATGATTGGCACGCCCATCGGCGACGGTTGGACCGCAGACACGTGGTCGCAGGGGACGCTGCCGCTGGCGCTTGCCTCGTCAGACATCACCGGCATCTCCGCGACGCGGGTCTACGCGGATGGCTCGTTGATCGCGACCCTGCAGCGCAGCTGCAGCTATGACCGGCCGCGGCCCTGCACCGATGAATCATCCGGCACGGTCGGGCTGCCGACGGCCGGGCTGGCGGACGGTGTGCACCAGATCGCGGTCAGCGCAGTTGACGCCGCCGGCAACGAGACGCGCATCGATCGACCGTCGTCGCTACTCACCGACAACAACGCGCCTGCCGCGCCCATCGGGCTGGTCTCACCCGCACCCTCGTCGACCGCGAACCGCTTCGAAGCGCACTGGTCGCTTCCCCCAGATGCGGGCTCGCCGATCGTCGCCGCGCGCTACCAGCTGTGCCAGGGCGCGACGTGCAGCGCAACACAGACAGCGCCGTCGCTCACAGCAGTCGACGGCCTTGTCCTGCCCGCCGAAGGCGACGCGAGCCTGCGCGTCTGGCTCGTCGATGCGCTGGGCCACGAGGCGCCCTCGGCTGCGGCGACCCTCGCGCTGCGCTACGCGCCACCGGCGCTCGGCCCGGACGCGACGCCCACCCCAGACCCCACGCCAACGACGCCAACGCCTCCGCCCACGACGCCGAACCCCACGCCACGGCCCACCCTCAAGGCCTCCCCGAAGCTCAAGATCCGCGCGCTGAGCCATCGCGGCCGTCAGATAACCCTCCGCGGCACGATCTCCGCTCGCGCCTCCGGACGCGTGACCGTCCGCTTCCGGACCCGGGTCGCCGGTCGCGCCCGAACCCTCACGCGCCACTCCGTCATCCGCGCGCGAGCCTTCCACACGACCTTCACGTTGCCGCGTTCCCTCGCGCGGGCGCGCGCGGGAACGGTGGCCGTCAGCTACGCCGGCGATGCCGACACCAGCCGGGCGACCCGCCAGGCCACCATCCGCTGGCGCATCTGACCAATTGCCGCAACGTGCAGGGCCTTCGGAAAGGCCCGCGAACAACGGGGGTTTGCCGTCCGACCGGGGTCGTACCGTCACGCCGTCCAGTCCTCGAGCGCCGGGAGCTCCCATGCCCCTCTGCTTCATCGAACCTCACGACGCGATTCGCGTCATCGCAGAGTCTGTCGGCCGTGAGGCACGCCGGCAGCTGCTTGGCGAGCTCGTTCGCGCTTGGGTGGATGAGATCCCCGAGCGCGAGTTGGACACGCACTACGCCAAGGCCGTCGCCGACCTCGACGAGCACGACCTGTCGATGCTCGCCGCGTGGCACGCGGCGCTGGAGGTCGGGCAGCCGATCGCCAACCGCGACTTCCTGATGAACGTCTTCCCGACGCTCGGCGAGAACCGGCGCGAGGCGCTGAAGATCGCGGCGGGCTTCCGCGGCGAGGAGGCCTTCGAGGCAGGCGTCGCCGAAGAGCAAGCGCTGGAGACCGTCCTACCGCGCCTCTCGCGCGAGCGGTCGCTGGAGCTCGCGCAAGAGTGCATCGAGCTCTACCTGTGGGACCGACTCGGCTCCGACAACTGAGTCGAAGCCAGCGCGTCAGTCGACGCGTCGCAGCACGTCGTAGCGCCCGACGCCCGCCCGGCCGTCCATGCGCCACGTGAAGAACGCACAGTCCAGCCGCAGCCGGCCGAGATCCAGCGTCGTGCCGCATGACACCTCACCGGCCGCTCGGCGCGCGTAGGGCGCCTCGTCGGTCTCATACAGCTCCAGGCCCGCGTGGCGCTGGCGGCCGTCGCTGTCGTACGTCGTCGACACGCGCGGATCGGCAACGACCAGCGAGAGCTGCTCGTCGGTCTCGCCGTCACGCCCCAGTAGCACGGCGTGGATCGCCTCGTCGGCGTGCGACGCCGCCTTGACGGGCCGCACCGCGGTCAGCGTCACGCCCGCGTCGCCCTCCAGCCAGACACCGATCGTGCGCGCCATCGTCAGCTTGTCCCAGTCCGGGGCGCCCCAGGAATGGCCGCGCTGACCGCGGCCCACGAAGCTCCGCTCGACGCCGCCGATCGTGACCTTGCCAGTCACCTTCACCAGCTGGTCGTAGCCCTGCATGCCGCCGAGCTTGCCGGCCGGCACCTCGGCGTCAAGCTCGGCAGGAGCCGACACCGACTCCAAGTCCAACAAGAACCCGTGCTGGCCGTCCTCGTCGTCGAAGTGCATGCGCCAGGCGCGCAGCGGGTCGACGACCTCGGTCCACACGCCCGCGGCCTCCGCGCCGCCCCAGCCGACACCCTCGCCGGCCGGCACACCACCCTCGGCCCGGACCGCCACCGGCTGGCCGCCGGCAAACAGCACCGCCAAGCCGCTGGTGACGACCTCGCCGCCCGTCATCGCACGGCCGATCCGGGCGACGCCGCAGACATCGGCCTCCGGATCGCTGAACGCGACGGTCACCGCGTCGCTGAGCCCCTCGGCCAGCTCGCGCGGCACCTCGTGGTCGACGCTCACGGTCAAGGAAGCCTCCTGGGATCGATCTCCGTTGCGGTGCCCTCGACGTCGAAGCCGCCGCCGGCGGGGTTGCGCGGGGTACCTGGCCCACCGGCCCCACGGGGGCGGGCGGACCGTACCCGCGGGCTCGGCACATCTCCGACCAGCCCGAACGTGAACCGCCGCGCCACGATCCGCCGGATCACCGCGCGGGTTGGCGGCAACAGCAGCAGCGCGCCGACGATGTCACTGCAGAACCCCGGCGTCAGCAGGAACGCGCCGCCGAAGATCACCAGCACGCCGTCGAGCACCTCACGCGCCGGCATCCGGCCTTCGGCCAGCGCCGTCTGAAAGCGCCGCCACGCCGCGCGGCCTTGGGACTTCATCAACAGGCTGCCGAGGATCGAGTCGGCGATCAGCAAGGCGATCGTCCACAGCGCGCCGATCGCCTGGCCGACCTGGATGATCACGTAGATCTCCAGGATCGGGACGACCACGAAAAGAGCCAACAGGAGCAGGAAGGGCATCCGGGCCCCAAGGCTACGCGGTCGAGTGTCGCGTGCGGGGCGGGCGGGTGCGCGGCTTACGCCGGCGCGGCGCCCGGATCCAGGATCACGTTCGGCAGCCGGTGCAGCCCGACCAGCTCGATGAGCCGCTGGATCTGGGGCTGGGCCCCGCGGAGGCGGAGGTGACCGCCGGCCTGGCGCAGCCGCTGCGCCACCATCGCGAGGTCGACCATCAACGAGGGGTCGGCGAAGACCAGCTCGTGGAGGTCGACGAAGACCGTGCCACCCGCGCGCAGGGCCCGCGACATCGCGGGACGCCGCAGGCTTTGGGTGGACCGGTCCTCGTCTCCCGCACAGCAGATCACCGGGGGGTGTTCGCTGTAGGAGACGATGGCGATGTCAACCTACTCCGAACGCCGGGCTAGACTCAAGGCCATGCCCTCCCCCGAGGATGTCGAAGCCGCTCTTACCAACGTGATCGACCCCGAGTTGGGTCTGGACTTCGTCGAGTTGGGCCTGATCTACGGAATCGAGGTCTCTGCCGGTGACGTGCACGTCACGTTCTCGCTGACCTCGCCCGGGTGCCCGATCGGCCCGCAGGTCTCCGAGCAAATCGAGGAGTTCGTGACCGAGCTCGACGGAGTGACGTCCGTCGAGTCCACCATGACGTTCAGCCCGCCCTGGACGCCGGACCGGATGTCCGAAGACGCGAAGTTCGCGCTGGGCTACTAGCCCGGCACTCTTCGGAACCTCTTATGCGGTCGGCGCTCGTCG
>NZ_DASYJG010000038.1:0-35030 GCF_035996765.1 Baekduia sp. | reverse complement strand
TCGACCTGCGTGATCTCGCGCTTGCCGTTGCGGGCGGCAAGCAGCGCGGCCTCGTTGACGAGGTTGGAGAGGTCGGCGCCGGTGAAGCCCGGGGTCTGACCGGCGAGATCGTCGATGTGGATCTCCTTGGCCAGCGGCTTGCCGCGCGTGTGAACCTCGAGGATCTTCGCGCGGCCCTTGCGGTCCGGACGATCCACGACGATCTGGCGGTCAAAGCGGCCGGGGCGCAGCAGCGCCGGGTCCAGGATGTCCGGACGGTTCGTGGCGGCGATCAAGATGACGTTGTCCTTCATCTCGAAGCCGTCCATCTCGACGAGGAGCTGGTTGAGCGTCTGCTCGCGCTCGTCGTGCCCGCCGCCCATGCCGGCGCCACGGTGGCGGCCGACGGCGTCGATCTCGTCCATGAAGATGATGCAGGGCGAGTTCTGCTTGGCCTGCTCGAAGAGGTCGCGCACGCGGGAGGCGCCCACGCCCACGAACATCTCGACGAAGTCCGAGCCCGAGATCGAGAAGAACGGCACGCCGGCCTCGCCGGCCACGGCGCGCGCGAGCAGCGTCTTGCCCGTGCCCGGAGGGCCGAAGAGCAGCACGCCCTTGGGGATGCGCGCACCAAGGGCCTGGAACTTCTTCGGGTTCTCGAGGAACTCCTTGATCTCGTGGAGCTCCTCCACCGCCTCGTCCACACCCGCGACGTCGCGGAAGGTGATCTTGGGCGAGTCGACCGACATGCGCTTGGCGCGCGACTTGCCAAACGACATGACCTTGGAGCCGCCACCCTGGACCTGGTTCATCAGGAAGATCCAGAACGCGATGAAGATGACGAACGGCAGCACGTAGGTCAGCAGCCCCAGCAGGGCGCTCGACTTCCGCGGCTGGATGTCGTAGTTCTGGATGTTGTGGTTGGCCTTGGCCGTCTGCAGCTGCTTGGTGAGATCGGCCGAGCCCTGATCCGTGAAGCCTGTCTCGTACTTCTTGCCGCTGGCCTCCGTGACCGAGATCGAGTTGTCCTTGGTCTTCAGCTCGACCGACTTGATGACGCCCGGCTGCTGAAGCTGCTGGATGAACTCGCCGTAGCTCGGCGGTGCCTTCTGATCACCCGTCGAGATCAGCTTCTGGGCAAAGAAGGCCAGCACCACCACGATGAGGATGGGAAATGCGGCGCTTTTGAAGAACCGGCTCATAGGAGGTGCGCGGGGGGCTTTCGCATCGTGCGCAAGGCGCTGAGGGTATCAGGGCAGTGCTTGCGCCCCGGACGGTTGCGTGCCTACTGCTCGCTCAACGCGGCGACGTACGGAAGGTTGCGGTAGCGCTCGGCCACGTCGAGGCCGTAGCCGATGGCGAACTTGTCGGGGATCTCGAAGCCGACGTAGCGCGTCGGCAGCTCGACCTTGCGCCGGTCAGGCTTGGTGAGCAGCGCGCAGACCTCCAGCGATGCGGGCTCGCGCGCGCCGAGGTTGCGCATCAGGTACTGCAGCGTCAACCCGGAATCGACGATGTCCTCGACGATGAGGACATCGCGGCCGGCGATCGGCCGATCGAGGTCCTTGAGGATCCGCACGACGCCCGAGGAATCGGTCTCTGACCCGTAAGAGGAGACGGCCATGAAGTCGACCTCGCAGGGGATGTCGATGTGACGCATGAGGTCGGCCAGGAAGAAGACCGCCCCCTTCAGGACGCAGACCAGCAGCAGATCGCGATCGGCGTAGTCGACCGAGATCTGTGCGCCGAGGTCGCGGACCTTCTGCTTGAGGTCATCGGGCTGGACGAGGATCTCGCCGATCTGGGGGTCCCGCATAGGACGCGCAAGCTAACGCTTCGGCGGCCGCGCGGGCGTGCGCCCTACCCGAACGGTGCCGTCGGCCACGATCGCGCGCGCGCCGTCGCCGAGGTCCAGCGCGCCGTCGTCACCCAGCGCGAGCACATCGGCCAGGCGCGTCGCGGCGCGCCCGCAGAGGCCGCCGACCGCCTCCTCGGCCAGGCGCCGCAGCACGAGCCGTCCCAACGCCCCGGGCAGCGCGACGAGCTCGGCGCGCGGCAGCTGGTCACGGCCTCCTAAGACGCCATCGACAAGCTCGTCGAGCACCGCGCCCTCATCGCGCAGCAGGCGCGCGGTGCGCAGGATGTTGACCTCGGCGCGCGCGTCGACGGCACGGAGCGCCGGCAGCAGGTCCTCTCTGACGCGGGCGCGCGCGTAGGCACGGTCCAGGTTGGAGGCATCGTCACGCCACGGCAGCCCGCGCGCCTCACACCACGCGGCGGTGTCAGTCCGGGTGGCCTCGGCGGCCAGCAGCGGGCGGATCAGCCGCTCGGTCTCGGCTTCCATGCCCCGCAGCGCCCGCCGCCCCGGCGAGACCGCCAGCCGGTAGAGGATCGTCTCGACCTGGTCAGAGATCGTGTGGCCGGCGACCAGGCGCGCGCCCGGGCCGAGCGCTGCGACGGCTTCGGCCCCGGCGGCGTAGCGCAGCTTGCGCGCCCAGCCCTGCACGTTGCCGCTCGGCGCCCCCGCGCGACGGAGCTCCAGCGCGACGCCGAGCCGCTCACAGAGCGCGACGCAATGCTCGCGGTCGCCGTCAGACGCCGCCCCGCGCAGGCCGTAGTCGACGTGCAGCGCCTGGACCACATCGACGCCCGCGAGCTCGACGCAGATGTCCAGCAGGCAGGTCGAATCGCGCCCGCCCGAGAACAGGACGACGAGGGGGGCGCCGCCGCCGGTCGGGACGATGCCGGTGGCGCGGACGCGCTCCAGCAAATCGTCCATCGCGTCAGTCCTTCGGTCCGGCGCTGCGGGCGAGGAACAGCTCGGTCGTGTCGGCAAAGCCCTTGAGGCGGACCTCGCCGATGCGTTCGAGCTCCAGGCCGGCATGGGCGTGGTCGACGACCGGTCGCGTCGCCAGCACCTCGCCCCCGGCCGCCCGCGCCGCGACGCGCGAGGCCTGGTTGACCTCGCGTCCGTAGTAGTCCCCGTCGCGGTAGAGCGTCTCGCCGTAGTGGATCCCGATGCGCGGCAGCGGGCGCCGCTTGAAGTCCTCCTGGAAGGCCACCGCCCAGTCCAGCAGCGCCGCCGGGTCAGAGCCGACGACCATCACCTCGTCGCCGATCGTCTTGATGATCCGTGCCTCCTCGGGCAGCGAGAGCTCAACCTGCTCGACGAAGCGCTCGACGGTGCTCACCGCCTCCTCGTCGCCGAGCTCCTCGGTCAGGCGCGTGTAGCCCGCGAGGTCGGCAAAGGCGATCGCCACGCGCAGCCGGCCGAGGTCCAGCTGCCCGTCGCCGAGGTCGGTCTCCATGTGGCCGATGACGTCCTGCTCGATGAAGTGCTGCAAGAACCGGTTGTGAGCGTGGTCCATGATCGGCGAGGCCAGCGGCAGGATTTCGCGCGCGAGGCCCTCCATCTCCTCCGCCATCTCCCAGCCCGGGACGCCGTCGCGCATCAACGGCTCGTGGACGTAGAGGTGAAAGAGCCGGACCTCGGCATCGGCGATCTGCGACATCGCCTGGCCGTAGACGCGCACAAGCTGCAGGAAGGCAACCAGCGGCAGCCCGGCGGCGAGCACGGCAGCCGCGTAGCGCAGCAACTGCACGTCGTCGTCGGTGAGGCGCTCCAGGCTCTGGGCGCCGAAGCCCATCGACAAGAAGATGCGCTCGATCAGCGCGGCCTCGAGGCCGGTGTCGCGCGCGGCAGCGGCCAGCGTCCAGGTCGCGGGCGCATCAGGCAGCAGCCCCTCGATGTAGCTGGAGGCCAGGCGGCCGCTCTCGGTCGCCTCGCGGATCTCGGCAAGCGAGTGGCCGCGCTCGCGCAGCCGCGCGACCACCCGCGCATGGGCAAGCGAGGCGGCGGTCGGCGCACCGTCGCCGTCGACGGGCACGAGGCCGGAGGCGACCCAGCGCCGCAGCGTCGGCGCGGTGATGCCGACGCGCCGAGCGATCTCGGCGAGGCTCGGGTACTCGCCGCTCATCGTTGCGGGCTCCTCATAAAGGCGGCGAGACCCCGGTGTCGGATCCCGCCGCTCGCGGGCACGGCCCGCGACGAGGCCGCCGGTGCTCGTCCGCGAGGGGCGGCACCTTGCGGGTGGAATCGAGCCACCCACTCTCCGGCCTTATGTCCGTCATGGGTACTCCCGTGGCCGGCAGAAGTCAACGTCATCGGAACGCCCCCTGACGTTCGATCAGGTTGTCGTACACCATGGACTGGATGCGGGCACGGACGTCCTCGGCCACTTCCAGCACCGTCGCGCGATCGTCAGCGGCCTCCGCGCCGAGCGGCGCGAGGTCGATCGGGGCGCCAAACGCGATCCGCCAGCGCGACGGCAGCGGGATCGCGCCGAACGGTCCGAGCAGCGGGAACGTCGGCGTGATCGGCATGTATGGGGCGCCGAACAGCTTGGCCACACCGGGGAGCTCACCCAACTTGGGGTAGATCTCCTCGCTGCCCACGATCGCACACGGGATGATCGGCGCGCCCGTGCGCAGCGCGAGCTCGACGAAGCCGCCACGCCCAAAGCGCTGCAGGCGGTAGCGCTCCGACCACGGCTTGCCGACGCCCTTGGCGCCCTCGGGGAAGACCATCACCAAGTGGTCTTGCTGCAAGAGGCGCAGCGCGTTGTAGGGCGAAGCGGGGACGCCGCCGTTGCGACGGATCGCGACCGATGCCCACGGCAGGCCGAAGGCCCAGTCCAGGACGAGAAAGCGCGGGTCGCGGGTGATGCCCGCGCGGCGCAGCGCGGTCGCCATCATCGCCGCGTCCCACGGCAGGACGCCTGCGTGGTTGGCGACCAGCAGCGCGCGACCGTCGCGCGGGACGTGCTCGGTCCCGGTCGCGGTCACGCGCCACCAGCGGTCATAAAGAAAGCTCAGCAGCGGCTCGGCGGCTGCGGCGAACGAGGGGTCGTAGCCCCACTCGTCCTCCTCGTAGTCGCCGCGCAGGCGGCGCCCGGCGGCGTCGAGCGCGCGGCGCAGGTCGCGGACGAGGCCGAACGGGCCGATCATGCGGCCGCCGCCGACTGTTCGTTTCGCACAGCTCCCGGAGATCCGCACGAGCGGCTCATGCGGCAGCCCTCACAGGCTCTGAGCGGATCTTCGCGGCGACCGCATCGATCGCCTCAGCGGTCGTGTGCGTCGGGACGAAGTGCAGGTCGCGGCGCATCCGCGTGGTGTCGACCCCGCGGCCGTGGCGCAGGTAGCGGACGACGTCATCGTTAAGCGGCGGCAGCGCGCCGGTGCGCGCCAGCGCGGCGACGGTGGCGCCGTACAGCGGCGCGGCGATCGGCAGCGAGCGCTTACCTAGCCGCCGCAGCGTCCGCGCGAGCGAGACCGTCCCGTCGCCGGCGACGTTGACCGCGCCACGCACCGGGGCGGCGACCGCCGCCGCCACCGCGCCAACCGCATCGTCGTCGAGCAGGAACTGCAACCGCGGGTCGTAGCCGAGGAACGTCGGGACGACCGCCGAGCGAAAGAGCCGCATGATCGGCGTGTCGACCGTCGCACCGATGACCGGCTGCAGCCGCAGGACCGTGCAGGTCACCGCCGGATGGCGACGGGCAAACGCCTCGACGAGGCGCTCGAGCTCGCCAACGTCACGCTGGAAGCGCGTGCGCAGGGTCGCGCTGCGCGCCAGGTCCTCGGTGAAGAAGGCCGGCGCGTCGGGCGCCGAGCCGTAGATCGAGGCCGACCCACGGACGATGAGCGCCTGCAAGCCCGGCAGCTCGCCGCAGGCGGCCAGGAGCTGGAGCGTCCCGATCACGTTGAGGTCGTGCAGCGTGTGCACCGAGCGGCCGGGCTCGGGAAACTGGACGATGTCGTGGTGGACGACCACCTGTGGTGCCGCGACCTTCAGGATCGAGGCGAGCTCGCCGCCGCGCAGGTCAGCCTCAACGAACGTGATCCGGTCAGCAAGCGCGCCGGGCGGCCGGCGGGTGTCGATGCCGATGACGTGCTCGACGTTGGGGTCGGCGGCCAACGCCGTGGCGACCCGCGCACCCAACGGGCCGGACACGCCCGTCAGCAGGACGCGGCGCGCGGTCACCGGGCTCAGGAGCGCTTGGGCTTTGGCTTGGGCTTGGGCTTGGGCTTCGCCGCTGCGGCACCCTCGAGCTCGGCGACCCGGCGCTCCAGCGCATCGACCTGCGCCCGCAACGTGTCGAGCTCCTCCGGCGACGGCGGCCGCAGCTCCTCCAGCGCATCACGGACGCGCGAGGCGGCGCCGACCAGCTCGTCGGCGAGCTCTTGCGCACGCTTCTGCACCGGCGCGGCCCCCTGCGCGGTCGCGCCGAAGGCACCCTCGACCGCTGAGCGCAGTTGCTCGGCGCGAGACTTCGCCCCGCCGCTGCCCTCCGGCCCGTCCTGATCGGCGTTCTTGGCCATCGCTCCAGCGATTCTACGGAGCGCGGCGATCCGTATCGTGGCGCGCCCGTGCCGGAACCCACCGCCTCGCCGATCCACCTGCGTCCCGTCGCGGCGCTCGCCGAGCGCGTGCTGCTGCCGGGCGACCCCGGCCGCGCGCTCGCTCTCGCCCAGTCCGTGCTTGGCGACGACCGCCTGATGTTCAACCACCACCGCGGCCTGTGGGGGTACACGGGCACGGCTGCGGACGGTAAACCGCTGACGATCCAGAGCACCGGCATGGGCGGTCCGAGCGCGGCGATCGTGCTGGAGGAGCTCGTGACGCTCGGCGTCCGCCGGGCGGTGCGGGTCGGGACGGCGCGCGCGGTCGACGCGACGCTGGACTGCGGCGACCTGCTCGCCGCGACCGGCGTGGTGGCCGACGACGGGACGAGCCGCGCGCTCGGCGCCACGGCACATCAGGATCTGGATGGCCCGGTGACCGAGCACTTGGTCGCCGCCGCCGACCGCGACGGCATCGTCGCCTCCCACGACCTGCTCTACGCGCCCGACGCCGTCGCGCTCACCGAGGCCTGGAGCGCCGCCGGCGCGCTGGCGGCCGACCTGGAGACCGGCGCGCTGGCCGCCGTCGCCGCGCGCCACGGCATCACCTTCGCCGCGATCGTCACGATCGCCGTCGACATCCGCGGCACGCGCTGCGATGACGAGGCGCTCGCCGCGGCCGGCGACGCGGCCGGGCGTGCGGCCGCCGCGGCGCTCGCCTGACAGCTGTCAGCGCCCGGTCGCTAGGCCGAGGCCTTCTTGGCCGCCGCGGGCGAGGCCTTCTTGGCAGCCGCGCGCCTGGGCGGGGATGCCGACCCGCCCGCCCCCAGCTTCTTGCGCAGCGCCTCGACCTCGTTGCCGAGCTTCTGCAGCGCCTCTTCGATCCCCCCAAGCCGCTCCTCGATGCCGGACGACGGCCGGGCCGATATCTCCGCGAGCCGCTCGTCGAGGCGATCGACGCCGTCCTCGATGCCCTCCAGGCGCTGGCTCAACGAGCGCACGCGCCGTGTGAGCCGTTCGAGATCGGCCGCCGATGGCAGGTTGAGCGCCCCCATCGCGGCCTCCTGGGCCTGTGCCGCCTTCTCGCGCGCGTCAAACGCCCCGGCGAGCGCTCGGTGCACCAGCGGGCTCTCGAGCAGTTGCTGGGCCACCTGCCCGAGGGCGTCCTCGCCCTGCTTCTGCAGGCGCTCGCGCAGCCCGTCGTTGGGGTCGTTCTCTGCCTGTTCACTCATCGGTCGTCTCTCTTGTATTTGATGCAGCGCGTGACGGCCGCAAACCGTACTCGGCGGCGTGGCCTTGACAAAACACTCAACCTCGACCAGAGGCTGAGCTCAAACATTCCCAACCCCGAGGGCGCAACTTGCCGCTGACAACGGACGTCCGGTCTTCAAGTCCGCACGCCGTCTGGCCGATCTCTGGGACACGCACCTCTTCTGGAGCTGTGCCCTCCTGGGTACACGCCCGCAGGTGGTTGCGGTTTGCACAACCAGAAACATGCAAGTACCGTCCTGCATTCCCGATCGGCTCCCCTTGGTAGGGTCACGCTGCACCAGCGGCGCGGTCGGGCCTGACCGGGTCGCGGGAGGAGATTTCAACTTTTCATGAGACGGCGCAAGCTGCTGATCGGACTCATGTCCGCCGGGGTGTTCACGGCGGGCTTCAGTGCTGCCGTTTTCCCGGCGTCGGCACAGCTGCGGACCATCACGGTCACGCTGCTGGGCGGCCAAACCGTCACGGTGCAGGTCGACACGCCACCGGACGCCGCCACGACCGGCACCGACGCGCTGCCGGCTGCCTCGACGTCGACGTCTGACGCGAGCGCCACGACCGACGCCACCACGCCGGCGACGACCACCGACGCCGGCACGAGCTCCTCCCCCACGCCTGCGCCGCCCGCGGCCACGCCGGATCCGCCGGCCGCGACGCCCGCGCCCGCGGCGACCGACCCCGGCGCCGCGCCGGTTCCGAGCGACGCTGCCCCCGCCGGCACCGCGACCGACAGCGTGCCCGCTCTCGGCGAGAGCGCGCCCTCCGTCTCGGCCGGCGGCCAGCAGGGCCAGGGCACGGTCGGCAAGGAGCTGCGCAAGGCGACCGGCGACAACGCCGACGGCTCCAAGTCCGACGGTAAGCCCGACGCCACCGCGATCCGCCAGTCCGATGGCGTCCCGACCGCGGCCAACCCGACCTTCTCCGAGGGCCTCCCGGGCGCGGCGGCAATCGGCGTCCCGAACTTCTTCATCGACAAGTTCCGGATCCCGCCGTTCCTGCTCCCGATCTACCAGGCTGCCGGCATCGAGTACGGCATCCGCTGGGAGGTCCTGGCGGGCATCAACGAGATCGAGACCGACTACGGCCGCAACCTCAACGTCTCGACCGCCGGCGCGCTGGGCTGGATGCAGTTCATGCCGTCGACGTGGAAGCAGTACGGCGTCGACGCCAACCACGACGGCAAGAAGGATCCCTTCAACCCCGTCGACGCGATCTTTGCGGCCGCGCGCTACCTCAAGGCCGCCGGCGCCGACACCGACGTGCGCAAGGCGATCTTCTCTTACAACCACGCCGACTGGTACGTCGACTCGGTTCTCATGCGCGCGCGGCTGATCGGCGGCATCCCGTCCGATCTCGTCGGCTCGCTCACCGGTCTGACCCAGGGTCACTTCCCCGTCAGCGCCAAGGCCACCTACGCCGACGACCTCTCCGAGCGTCAGATCAACGCCAAGATCGCCAAGGGCCACAACGCGGCCGTGCCGGTCGAGGCCAACACGAGCCGCCGTGGGATCAACATCTACGCCAAGGCCGGCTCAGCGGCGATCGCGACCCAAGACGGCAGGGTCGTCAAGATCGGCAAGACCAAGCGCCTCGGTCAGTTCATCCAGATCCAGGACGTCTACGGCAACACCTACACGTACGCGCAGCTCAAGAAGGTCGCCATCGCCTACGCCGTGCCGAAGGCCGAGAAGGTCTCCAAGGCGCAGGTCGCCAAGGAGCTGGGGCTGCCCAAGAAGGACCCCAAGCCGACCCAGGCCGCCAGCGCCGGATCGCAGCCCAAGGCCGCCGCCGCCAAGAAGAGCGCCCCGCAGGCCGTCGCCTCCGCGCAGACCGCCGGCGCAAAGGTCAGCGTCGTCGGCTCGACGCAGGTCAACGTGACCAAGGAGCGCGCGTTTGCCAACCCGTCGCGCCCGGCGTCCTACAAGCAGGGCGGCGAGGAGCAGCTGCTCAACCGCGAGTTCCAGTCCGGCGGCACCAGCTACCAGGCCCAGTTCACCAAGGTCCTCGGCCTGGACGCCAAGAACGTCACGATCAAGAAGCTCAAGGTGGGCTCGAAGGTTGTGGCCGGAACGGTCCTGGGCCGCGTCGGCAAGACCCAGAAGCACGTCGCTTCGCACCTCCTCTTCGAGATCCGCCCCGCCGGCAAGGGCGCGCCGAGAATCGACCCCAAGCCGATCCTCGACGGCTGGAAGCTGCTGGAATCCACCGCGATCTACCGCGCTGCCGGCAAGAACCCGTTCTTCGGCCCCGACGCCAAGAACCCGTCGATCGGCCAGATCCTGCTGATGAGCAAGGAGTCGCTCCAGCGCCGCGTGCTGACCGACTCGCGCATCCAGATCTACGACTGCGGCCGCACCGACATCCGCGCGGGCAACATCGACCGCCGCGTCCTGGCCACGTTGGAGTTCCTCTCCGCCTCGGGCCTCAAGCCCACGGTCAGCGCGCTGGAGTGCGGCCACAGCCTGATGACGACGTCGGGCAACATCTCCGAGCACTCGAGTGGCTCGGCCGTCGACATCGCCGCGATCAACGGGATTCCGATCCTCGGCCACCAAGGCGAGGGCTCGATCACCGACATGACGATCCGCCGGTTGCTGACGCTGCAGGGCACGATGAAGCCCCACCAGATCATCAGCCTCATGACCTTCGACGGCGCCGACAACACCCTGTCGCTGCCCGATCACAACGATCACATCCACGTCGGCTTCCGCCCGCTGTACGGCTCGGACTCCAAGCTCGGCCGCCAGCTCAACTCGGCGCTGAAGCCCAAGCAGTGGATCAAGCTGATCGACCGCCTCGGTCAGATCGACAACCCGAAGGTCCTGACGTCGCCCTCGAAGTACGCGATCGACGACCCGAAGACCGCCACGACGCCGGCCGACCGCGCCAGCGACGCGCACGCCAGCGAGTAGCGCCCTGGACGCCCCCACCCCCGGGTCCCGCTTCCGCTTCGTCCAGCTGGAGCTGCCCTGGGTCCTTGGTCCCGCCGACGGGCGCTATGTGCTGCGCGGCCACGCGGGTGAGCCCGAGCACGTGCTCGTCCTGGAGACCGTCGGGGCGGAGCCGCGCCGGCGCCTGCTGCGCCGCCGTGGCGGGGCCAAGCGCGTCTCCGAGGAGCCGGAGCTCGCGACCGTCCCGGTGACGGTCGCCACGCTCATCGCCGCGACGCCGCTCAGCGACCACGATGTCGCCGCCGCGTGGCTGGAGGGCGCCGACCTGACCGCCGAGGTTCATGCCGCGGTCGCCGTACTGAACACCGTCCTGCACGCCGAACGACTGGTGCGAACCGATCCGTTCGTGCGCGAGATCGCCGCCGAGCAGGCGCTGGCGATCCGCGTCGGCATCGGCAACGGCGAGGATGTCGCCCACGGCCACTGGGCCGAGGCGCGCGCGCTGCCGCCGGCCGCCACGGCGCCCAAGAAGCGCGAGCGCGCGCTGCGCCCGCAGGAGCGCTTTGCGGCGCTGCTGGCCGGCCGCGACGTGGCGCTGGCCGCCGAAGAGCTGACGCTGCGCGCGCGGCTGGACCTGGATCGCGGGCGCACGCGCGAGGCTGCGCTGCAGCTGCGTATCGCACTGGAGGCCGCGCTGGCCGAGTTGCAGGCCTGGTCACACCACGAGGAGATGGCCACACGGCTGGCCGAGCTGCGCGACGAGCGGGCAGTGGTCGGCGCGGCGGCCAACCGCGCGCTGGAGGGCGGGCTGGACGCGCAGCAGGTCGAGGACGTCGGCCGCATCCTGAGCCGCCTGGAGGCCGCGCTGATCGCGCGCGTGGCCGGCGGGCTGGACTAGCCGCCGAGTCCTGCGGCGGCATACTCCGCCGATGGCCGGCGACGCGACGATTCGCATGCACGCCCCCGTCGTGCGCGACGACGGGGTGGCCGACCGTGTCGCGGTCGAGGAGCCGCTGGAGATCCGCGTGCGAGGCCGAGCGCTGGCGATCACGATGCGCACGCCCGGCCATGACGAGGAGCTGGCCGTGGGCTTCCTCCATGGCGAAGGGCTGCTGGCAGGCCCGATCATCGCTGCCGGGCCGACGCCCGACCTCAGCAACAATGCCGTCGAGATCGACGTCCCGCTACGCCCCGAAGCACGCGAGCGGCGCTTCTACACGACGTCCTCCTGCGGCGTGTGCGGCAAGGGCGCGCTGGAGGAGGTCGCCGTCCACGCCGAGCGGCTCGGCCCCGGCCCATCGATCGACCGCGCGCTGCTCGCCGCGCTCCCCGACCGCCTGCGCCAGCCCGGCTTCGCGGTCACCGGCGGCCTCCACGCCACCGGCCTCTTCGACCCCGCCGGCACGCTGCTCTGCGTCCGCGAGGACGTCGGACGCCACAACGCGATGGACAAGGTCATCGGGCGCGCGCTGCTCGATGATGAGCTCCCATTCGCCGACCGGATCCTCTGCGTCTCGGGCCGGCTCTCGTTCGAGTTGGTGCAGAAGGCGGCGGTTGCCGGCTGCCCGATCCTCGTCGGCGTCGGCGCCCCCACCTCGCTGGCCGTCGAGCTCGCCTCCGACCGCGCCATGACGCTCGCCGGCTTCGCACGCGGCGGCCGCGTCAACGTCTACGCGGGCGCCGAGCGCGTGCGCTGAGCAGCAGCGCTACAGCGCGGCGACGAGCGCTTGCAGCTCGGCGACGACGTCGCCATCGAGCTTGACCGCCGCGCGTGCGTCCCACGGTGTGGGGCCCTGCGTGATAACCGCGACCGCGCCGCCGGTCTGGCGGGTCACGCCCGGCAGCTGGGCGATCGGATGGACCTCCAGCGAGGAGCCGATGCAGAGCAGGACGTCGGCGCCGGCAGCCAGGGCGTAGGCTCGCTCCAGGGCGCCCTCCGGCAGCCACTCGCCGAAGAGGACGACGTCGGGCTTCAGCGGC
The DNA here is from genome assembly GCF_035996765.1 of Baekduia sp. Taxonomy (NCBI): domain Bacteria; kingdom Bacillati; phylum Actinomycetota; class Thermoleophilia; order Solirubrobacterales; family Baekduiaceae; genus Baekduia; species Baekduia sp. Next base: position 22,509 of record NZ_DASYJG010000038.1, on the reverse strand, counting down.
TGGCCGCAGTCGCAGTCCGGGACCGAGATCGGCGAGGCCTCCAGCCGCGCGCGGACCTCGCCGATCGGATACCGCCGGCCGCAGGTCAGACACGAGGAGGTGTCGATCGAGCCGTGGACCTCGATCAGCTCCTGCGATCCCGCCCGGCGGTGCAGGCGATCGATGTTCTGGGTGATCACCGCATCGAGCTTGCCGCGCCGCTCCAGCTCCACTAGCGCGTGGTGCGCGCCGTTGGGCTCCTTGTCCTCCAGCGTCTGGAAGCGGTTGCCGTAGAAGTGCCAGAAGCGCTCGGGGTCGGCGCGCCAGGCATCGATGTGCGCGACCTCCATCGGGTTGACGTTCTCCCACAGGCCGCTTCCCGGCGAGCGGAAGTCGGGGATCCCGGACGGCACCGAGATCCCCGCGCCGGTGAGCGCGACGACCGACTCGGCCTCCCGGATCAGGGAGGCGAGTCGCTCGATCCGCGCGTAGTCAACCGTGGTGGCGACGCTCACCGCCATCAGGCTAGGCGCTTACTTGCCCTGCCAGTTGGGCTTGCGCTTGCCCAGGAAGGCGCTGATGCCCTCCTTGCCGTCAGCGCTGGCGAAGACACGCGCGAACGCGGCCTTCTCGTCCTCGATGCCCTGATCCAGGTCGCCGGCGGCGGAGACCGACTTGACCTCGGCCAGCGCCAGCGGCGCGGACTCGGCCAGCTTGCGGGCCCAGGCCAGCGCGGTGTCCAGCAGCTCGTGGTCGGGCACGGCGCGGTTGACGAGGCCGAACTCGTAGGCCTCGTCAGCCCCGACCGGATCGCCGATCAGGTTCATCTCCAACGCCTTGTTCTCGCCGACCAAGCGCGGGAGGCGCTGCGTGCCGCCGAAGCCGGGGATGATCCCCAACTTGATCTCGGGCTGGCCGAAGATCGCCGATTGGGCCGCGATCCGCACGTCGCAGGCCATCGCCAGCTCACAGCCGCCGCCGAAGGCGAGGCCGTTGACCGCGGCGATCGTCGCGACGCCCTTGGTCTCCAGCTCGCGGAAGAGCGCGTGGGCGCTGTGGATCAGCTCGGCGCCGCTGCTCTCGTCGAGCTGCGTGAAGGCCTTGATGTCGGCCCCGGCGCTGAACAGGAACGGGTTGGAGGAGGCGATGACCAGCGAGCGGACGCCGTCGGCCTGCACCTTCTCCCAGACCTTGCCGAGGTCCTGGATGACCTGCGGCGCGATCGAGTTCATCTGGCCGTTGGCCAGCCAGGCGATCGCGGTCTCGCCGCGCGACTCCAGCTTGACGACGGCGGCCTCGCCGGCGGGCTGCTCGGCGTCGGGCTGCGGGTAGGCGTAGAACCCCTGACCGCTCTTCTGGCCGAGGCGGCCCTGGGCGACCAGCCGCTTCAGGATCGTCGGCGGCGCGAAGCGCTCGCCCCACTTCTCCTCGGCGCTCTCGAGCCGCTCAAGGATCGTGTCCAGGCCCTCGATGTCGGCCTTCATGAACGGCGGCAGCAGACCGCGGCGCGGGTCGATGCCGGCGCCGGCCATCATCCCGAAGTCGATGTCGCGGTGGGTGGCGACGCCCTCCTCGAGGACCAGCGCGGCCTCGACGAAGGTCTTGAGCACCAGCTTCTCGACGAGCTCCTCGATGTTCGGGTCGGCCTCGCCCTCGAGGTTCGCGTTGCCCTCGGTGTCGTAGAAGCCGTCGCCGCCGGTCTTGGCGCCGAGCTTGCCGTCGGCGACGAGCTTCTGCATGCCCTCAGGCGCGTAGAAGCGGTCGCCGTAGGAGTCGCGCAGGTGCTCGGCGACGTGCAGCACCGTGTCGAGACCGAGCAGGTTGATGAGGAAGTACGGCCCCATCGGGACGACGTTGGCCGCCCCGACGCCCTCGTCGATCTTCTTGATCGAGAGGCCCTGCTCCTCCTGGTCGCGCCAGATCTCGGCGATGCCGGAGTTGAGGATGCGGTTGACGACGAAGCCCGGGACCTCGGCGCAGACGATCGCCTGCTTCTTGATGGCCTGCGCGAACGTGACGGCGGCCTGGGTGGTCTCCGAGGACGTGTCGTCACCCTCGATGATCTCGATCAGCGGCATGATCGACGCGGGGTAGAAGTAGTGGAACCCGACGACCTTGTCGGGGCGCAGGGTCGCGTCGCCGATCTCGGTGATCGACAGCGACGAGGTGTTGGAGGCGAGGATCGCGTGGCCGGGCGTCACGGCGTCGAGCTCCGCGAAGACCGCCTGCTTGATCTCCATGCGCTCGGGGACGGCCTCGATGACGAAGTCGACGTCGCCGAAGCCGGCGTAGTCGGTCGCGCCTTCGATGAGACCGACGATGCGGTCGACCTCGGCGGCGGCCTGCTCCTCGGTGAGCTTGCCCTTCTTGACCAGGCGGCCGATCTGGCCGGCGGTGACGTTGCGAGCCTCGGTGAGGCCGGCATCGACGAACTCCTGCTTGACGTCCTTGAGGACGACGGGGAAGCCTGCGGCGGCGATCGTCTGCGCGATCTGCCCACCCATCGTTCCGGCGCCGACGACGGCGGCCTTGAACACGAACATTGGTGTCGGAAACCCTTCTGATTGGCGGCGTTTCAGCGTGCTGCGACGCGGAAGACTAGCCAGATCGGGCTAGCGGAGCGGTTCTGCGCTGTGAGTGGGGTCACGCAACGCCTTTGCGGTGTTACAAGCGTGTCACAATGTCGCTTGACCCGATCTCCCCGGAAGGATCCCCATGACCCGTCGCATCATCGCCGCAGTCGGCCGCGCCCTCAGCGCACGCCCGGCCAACGTCGGAACCGACCACCCGCACTTCCACCAGGGTGCCCAGGGCAACCCCGCTGCGTGCTTTGCGAGCGGCTGCGAGCGGCCGCGGCTGCTCGTGTAGGGCCGGTCGTGGCCGCGCGGCGGGCGCAGCGCGGGTGAGCGCGATCGCCTTGAAGCTCAGCGCGAGCGTTAGCCGTGGCGCGCAACGTGGTCTGTCGGCACCGAGGAGAGCGAGCGGGATCGGCAGCTCGCAGCGCCAGCTCGTCGTCCGCTCGCGCGAGGGCGGGGCGATTCGGGCCGAAATGTCACTCGACGACATCGAACCCGCGATATGCGCGGGTTCGATGCCATCCGTCAACTCGATCGCACGTTGACCGTGCATATCGCGGTCAATGTGCGATCGAGCAGTGCGCAGCGCGGGTGGGTCTGTTGGACGAGAGCAGGTCGCGCCAAAGAGGCCAACCCCCGCGACGCTGGCGGACGACGAGCCGGCGCAACGAGCCGCACGCCCCGCTCGCTCTCCTCGATGCCAACAGACCACGTTGCGCAGCCCCACCGCGCTCGTACTGAACGCCATAGGCGCCCGCACGTCTAAATCTGGTCGCCAACCTCGAGCTCGCGCTTGAAGCGCGCCAGCGTGCGCCTGAGAGAGTCGCGCATCGGCCGGCGCGCGAAGCGGTCGATGATGAAGGACTGCGGGCCGTCCATCTTGAGGCGGTAGTCGAGCGACAGGACGATCCGACAGCCGCTACTCGTTGGCTGGAACGCGACGCGCTGGGTGCCGGTGATCTTCTCGTCCTCGACGGTGACGGTCTGACCGACGCGGGCCTCGTGCTCGATGACGCGCTCGTCGACGCGGCCGCGACCATCGGCCCTGGTGTCCCACAACACGCGGCCGGCGCGCGGCCAGTCGCCCTCGACCTTGGCGACGTGCGCCAGGCCGTCGACGAAGGTCGGCCAGCGGTTCGTGTCGTACCAGAGCTCCTCGGCGGCGCTGGCCAGCGCGGCGACGGTGACCTCGGCTCTGACGCGTCCCATGGCGCGTGTTCTACAGGCCCAGCGAGGACTTGATGTCCGCCAGGGCTTGGGCCACCGCGTCCAGCCGCGGCCCAACCGCCTCCGCCAGCCGTGCGCGCTCGGCCTCGCCGGCCTCCGTCAAGCGGTAAAAGCGCCGCGAGCGGCGCTCGGGATGCTCCCACTCCCCCGCGATCAGGCCGTCGGCCTCCAGCCGGCGCAGCAGCGGGTACATGGTGTTGGGGTTGACCGCGATCAGGCCGCGCGAGAGCGTCTGCACCCGCTCCATCAGCGCGTTGCCGTACGACGGCCCGTCGTCGAGGAAGTGCAGGACCAGCAGCGGCAGGACGCCGGCGCGCCGCAGCTCGCCGGCCAGCGGATCGGCCGAGCCGGCGCCGGACGAGGTCGGCCCGTCCGCCCCACCCGCAGCATCGCGCGCAGCGCCCAACGGCGCCGCTTCTGCGATCGCCTCCTGCGTGCGACGACGGGACATGCCTCCAGCTTGCCACGCAGAACGACGGCGGGCCGCCCGAAGGCGGCCCGCCGGTCCTGCAAACGCGCGGCGAAGCGACTAGGCCGTCGCGGCCGCCGGCTCCTCGATGCGGCGCGGCAGCAGCGTCTCGCGAGCGATGACGAGGCGCTGGATCTGCGACGTGCCTTCGTAGAGCTGCATGATCTTGGCGTCACGCATGAGCTTCTCGACGGGGTACTCCTTGATGAAGCCGTAGCCGCCGTAGACCTGCACGGCGTCGGTGGCGACCTCCATCGCGGAGTCCGCGGCGAAGCGCTTGGCGTGCGAGGACTCGATCGTGTTGCGCATGCCGTTGTCCAGCAGGACCGCCGACTGCCAGGTGGCCAGGCGCGAGAGGTGCACCTTGGTCGCCATGTCGGCGATCATGAACTGGATCGCCTGGTGCATCGCGATCGGCACGCCGAACTGCACGCGCTCCTTGGAGTACTCGGTGGCGAACTCCATCGCGGCGCGGGCGATGCCCGTGGCCATCGCGGCGACGCCCGGACGCGTGCGGTCCAGGGTCATCATCGCGACCTTGAAGCCCTTGTTCTCCTCGCCCAGGATGTGGTCGGCGGGGATCTCGGTGTCGTTGAACGTCACGGTCGCCGTGTTCGACGCCCGCTGGCCCATCTTGTCTTCCTTCTTGTCGATGACCACCGTCTCGTCACGGGGCACGACGAAGGCCGAGATGCCACGGTGCCCAGCGTCCGGGTCCGTCTTGGCGTAGACCGTGTACCAGTCGGCGTAGGTGCCGTTGGTGATGAAGCACTTCTGGCCGTTGATGACGTACTTGTCGCCCTTCTTGGTGGCGCGCGTGCGCATCGACGACACGTCGGAGCCGGCGCCCGGCTCGGTCAAACAGAAGGAGGCGTACTTGAGCTCCTCGCAGAGCATGCCCAGGTACTTCTTCTTGATCTCCTCGGAGCCGGCGAGGATGACCGGCGCGGCGGCCAGGCCGTTGGCGCCCAGCGACGTCGTGATGCCCGAGCAGCCCCAGGAGAGCTCCTCCTCGATCAGACAGCCGTCGAGGTAGGAGAGGCCGGGTCCACCGTACTCCTCCGGGATGTGGGTGTTCATCAGCCCGACCTCATGGGCCTTGGCAAACACCTCGGCAGGCCAGCTGCCGTCCTTGTCGTGCTCCCACGCGACGCTGCGGATGTCCTTCTCCGCAAAGTCATGGGCGAGCTCGCGAAGGTTCTTCTGCTCGTCGCTGAGCGTGAAGTCGACCACTTGAACGTCTCCTTGAAACCAAGAGGTGCGCAGGAGAGAACGGGCGTGGCCCGGCCCCTGCGTCATCGGGCGATTGACTGGTCAGTCAATGACTACCCCGGAAGCGTAGCGGAGGACCCGACTTCGTCAAGCGAACCTGGACTGTCGTCACAATGGACGCTGATGCAGGACAGGTTCGTGATCGTGCTGGTGGTGGTGCTCGTCGGGGCGGTGATCGCCGCGATCTGGGCGGCCGTCGGCACCGCCGAGGTCTACCGGCAGATCGGCCGCGGCGGCCTGTCGCTCAACGACGGGACCGATCGGCCGATCTATGAGCCCACGTCGGCGCTGGCCGCCGGCGAGCGCGAGGCCGAGATCCGCCAGATGCTCGAGGCGCGCAACGCGCGCCGCACCGCCCGAGGCCAGGCGCCCGGCGACGTCGAGGCCGAGCTGGCCGAGTTGCTCGCCGGACCGAGCGCCGCAGCAGCCGACCCGGCGCTGGTGGCTGAGGTCCGCCAGCTCGTCATCGCCCGCAACGCACGCCGCGCGCGGGCCGGCAAGGAGCCGCTGGACGTGGAGGCCGAAGTGGCACGGCAGTTGCGGGAGCTGAGCTGAGCGAGCACGCCGAGTTGCCGCCGATCCGCCGCTTCCTATAGAACCCGTTCCATGGCCATGCGGCGCTTCGAGCTCGACGATCTCGTCAACCGACCCGGGACGTACTTCAACCCCCAGACCGAGGTCCTCGTCGTCGTCGACGACTCACCGGACCTCGACAACGAGATCTTCGACCTGGAAGAGGTCGAAGGCGCCGACTGGGTCCTGATCTCCGACGAGGCGCCCGTGGATGAGCATGTCCGCGACGACCTCATCGAGCGTTTCCAGGCGCGCCATTCGGCGACGGCCACCAGCGATGGCCTCGCCGAGCCCGAGGACGATCCCGACGACTTCGACGGGTTCGAGGTCCAGGACCCCGACGAGGACGAGCTCTAGGACTTCTTCGCCGAGGTCGAGTCGCTCGACGTCGGCGTGGTGGTGGCGGTGCCGCCGGACGTCGCGTCCGTCGTCGTGGCGTCGGTCGTCTTGGTGGCGTCGGTGGTCGTCGTCGCAGCCTTCTTGCCGACCTCGACCACCTTGTGGTCGGCGCCCTTGCCACCGTAGACGTGGAACTGATGACCGTCGCGCCAGATCAGGTCGAAGGCCTGGCCGTTGCGAGCGTTGCCCGACAGGTTGACGCACATGTCGTCGCGCTTGCCGCCCTTGATCCGGGCGAACTCGTGCCCGGCGACCTTGGTCAGCTTCTCGCCGGACTTCAGGTTGGTCTTGGCCTCGGCGAACAGCGTCGCGAAGCTCTTCTTGCTGTCGGTCGTGCCGGTCGTCGTCGCCGGGGTCGACGTGGTGTCGGTCGCCGGCGTGGCTGCCGCAGCAGTGGCGCGGATCGCGTCCATTAACCGTGTGGTCGGACGGGCGGACCCGCCCTTGAGCGCCGCTACGTGCCTGCGAACAGGAACGTCAGCCCGAGCACGACGTAGACCGCCAGCAGCTGGAGCCCCTCAAACCACGTCGACTCGCCCTCGTTGGTGACGTGGTTGGCGATCATCACCGCCAAGAGCACCGCACCGACCTCGAAGCCGTTGAAGACCAGCGCCATCGGGTGCGGACCGATGAAGAACGAGCACATGACCAGCAGCGGGGCGGCGAACAGCGCGATCTGCGCGCTGGAGCCGATCGAGATGTTCACCGCGAGGTCCATCTTGTCCTTGCGCGCGACGAGGACCGCGACCCAGTGCTCGGCCGCGTTGCCGACGATCGCGACGACGATCACGCCGATGAAGAACTCGCTCAGGCCGACGCCCGAGGCGGCCTCCGAGATCGACCCGACGAGGATCTCCGACATCACCCCGACCGCCACGCCGGCGATCCCCAGCATGATGAGGGACTTCTTGATCGTCCACGGCTCCCCGCCCTCGTCGTTGGTGCCGGGCGCCGAGCCGTCGCCGTGGTCGGGGTTGAAGAGATCGCGGTGGGTCTTCAGCGAGAAGAGCAGCCCGGCGGCGTAGGTCGCCATCAGCACGATCGCCACCGCGAGCGAGAGGTGCTCGACGTCGGACGGGTAGTCGCGGATCTCGTCGCCGGGCAGCGGCAGCCCGTTGCCCTGGATCAGCTCGAAGATCGCCGGCATCACCAGCGCGACGGCCGCCAGCAGCAGCATGGCCGACTGGGAGGAGGCCGCGGTGCGGTCGAACTTCTGGCGGTCGCGGCCCAGGCCGCCGACGAACATCGACGCGCCGAGGACCAGCAGGATGTTGCCCAGCATCGAGCCGATCAACGAGGCCTTGACGACCTCGTGCAGGCCCTTGTTGAGGGCGAACAGGGCGATGATGATCTCCGGCGCGTTGCCGAAGGTCACGTTGAGCAGGCCGCCGATGCCGGGCCCGGAGCGATGCGCGAGCTCCTCGGTCGCGCGGCCCATCAGGGCGGCGGTCGGGATCACGCCGCCGGCCGAGATGAAGAAGATCGCGATCGGCGACGCGCCGATGATGTCCAGGATGATCGCCAGCGGGATCAGCGGGACCAGGAAGTAGGGCCAACCCTCGCCGCTGAACAGGAAAGAGCGCAGCTGCACCGCTGGCAGCCTACTTGCCGAGGTACTGCGCGCAGTCCTGGACCTTGGCGAGGTCCTCTCCTGCGTTGGTGATGCATTGCGCGTAGTCGGCCTGGGGCCCGGTGGCCGGTGATGTGGAGGGCGTCGTGGTCGTGTTGGTCGTGCCGGGCGTCGTGGTCGACGCCGAACCGCTGCTCAGCAGACCAAGGTCTGACAGCGCGCTACGCAGCTCGCTGATCGGCCGCACGTCGGCGGGCTTGACGATCTTCTGGGACTGGTTGAGCTGGGCGAAGGTCACCTGGAAGATCACGTGCCCGGTCTGCAGGTTGCCGGCCTGGGCACGGAGCTCGGCGGGGACGTCGACCTGCACGTTGACCGCGACCTTGCGCAGCGTGTGGTCCTTGGCGCCCGTCCACACGTCGACCTTGGCCGACGTGATGGACTTGGTGATGAGGTCGCGCTGCTGCGCGGTCAGCGACGTTGGAACCGCGGTGCCGGTCGCAGCGCCGCCGGCCGACGTCACGCCCTTGGCCTTGCCCAGCAGCGTGCTCACGTCCTCCAGCAGCTTGGCGACGTTCACGCCCGAGGCGAGGTGCACGGTCTCCGTGCCGGCGATGTCCTCGGTACCGACGTTCTTGGGGTCCTGCAGCCAGCGCAGTGGCGAGATGCCCAGTGCCGAGAAGGATGCCTGGCTGTCGCCCGCGCTCTTGGCGGAGGACGATGCCTTGGCCTTCTCGTAGCCCGTCTTGAAGGTCTTGTAGAGATCGGCGCCGAGGTCGAAGGCCTGGCCCTCGATCGTCAGGTAGCCGCCACCGCCCGCGAACACCGCGCCCACGGTGACGGGCTTCTCGCCGCCCTGGAGGTCGAGGTCGAGCGCGAAGTCCGGCAGCGTCTTGCCGCCGTTGGACTGGAAGGGCCCGCTGAGGTGCAGGCTCAGCGGCTGGGTGAGCTTGGCGAGGCCCTTGAGGTCGACGTCGAGGTTCGCGTCGACGCGCCCGCTGCGGATCGGATGGTTGGCGCCGAAGGTGTCCTTGAGCAGCGCCGTGGCGTCACCGTCGGCACCGCTGCTCTTGTCGTCGCTGGCGCCGCAGGCGACCAGACCCGTGGCCAGGACGACGAGGAGCGTGAGGACGACAAGGCGGCGGGAGAGCAGGCGGGACATGGAATCTGGGCACCGCGGCAAGGGTGATTGCGGCGCCGGAGGTGGGCGAGCGTACCATCGGTCTCGTGCGTCGGACGCCGGTTGTGCTGCTCCTCGCGGCGCTGCTGAGCGTCGGTGTCGCCGTACCCGCGTGGGCGGCGCAAGGGCCGAGCGTGGGTGCCGAGCTGCAGCGGCTGCAGAAGGCCGGCGAGCTCGACGCGGCGACCGCCGACGGCTACCGCAAGACCTACAGCTCGGCAAAGAGCACCCTCAAGAAGCTCAGCGGATTCCGGCGCGTGCAGCTCAAGGCCGTCCTGGCCAACGTCGACGCGACCGCCGGCGGCGGCCTCTTCATCCCGTCGCGTCTGCGCGCGGTCTTCCTCACGCTGCAGCGCAACCGTGCGTGGTGGTCTGCCTCTCCCCTGCCCTACGCCGGCCAGCGCGTGACCTTCGCGCCGAGCCAGATCGTCTGGCAGTTCTACCCCGGCCAAGGCTGGCAGATCCAGTGGCTGGGCACCTTCGGCAAGGCCAACGCCTTGTGGATGGTCAAGACGCGCGACGACGACCTGCGCCGGCTGCTGGACGAGGCGCTCAGCCTGGCGACCCAACGCGCCGGCGGCATCGCCTTCGAGTACCTCTTCCACTTCGACGGCGGCCGGCCGCCGTGGGTCAGCGGGCTGGCACAGGGCACGGGCTTGTCGGCGCTCGCGCGCGGCGCCGTGCGGTTGAAGGACACCAAGTACTTTGACGCCGCTCGCTCTGCGCTGGGGATCTTCAAGGTGCCGCCACCAGCCGGCGTCCTGGACAAGACCGACGCCGGCGCCCACTACCTGCAGTACTCCTACGCGCGCACGCTGCACATCGCCAACGGCTTCACGCAGGCGCTCAACGGCCTTCATGACTTCGCGACGCTGGCCAACGACGACGAGGGCCACGCGCTCTTTGCCGCCGGCGAGGCGGAGCTGCGCGTGGAGCTGCCGAGCTTCGACACGGGCGCGTGGTCGCTGTATTCGAGGCCAGGCGTTGAGTCAGATCTCGGCTACCACAAGGTCTTGCGCGACTTCCTGCGCGGGCTCTGCGACCGGCTGACCGAGGACGAGACCCGTGGCGCACCGTCGTCGGCGACCACCAGCGCACCGTCGACCGGCGGCACTCCGGCCGGAGCCGTCCCGGCCGCACCCGCGCCCGACCCCAAGCTCTACTGCGACACCGCGCAGCGCTTCACCGTCGACCTCACGACCAAGCCCGTGCTCAAGCTCTCGCCGCCGTCCGTCCTGCGCGCCAAGCGCTCGGGCACGGTGCGCTTCACGCTCTCGAAGGTCTCGACCGTCACGATCACCGCGGTCCGCCGCGGGGCGGTCGTCCTGCGCCGCACGGCACGCCTCGGCCGCGGCAACCACGAGGTTGGCCTCGCGCCCGCGCAGGCCGGCCCACTGCTGATCGCCGTCCGCGCGGTCGATCTCGCTGGCAACGCCGGCGCCGCGCAGGCGACGATCCACGTCAAGCCCGCGGCGAAGAAGCACAAGGGCGTTTAGGCTTCCGCCTCTTGGGAGCCCCGCGCACGATCCTCTACACGGGCAAGGGCGGCGTCGGCAAGACGTCGGTCGCCGCGGCCACCGCGCGCCGCTGCGCGGCTGCCGGCCTGCGCACCGTGGTGCTCAGCACCGATCCGGCGCACAGCCTCTCGGACGTGTTGGGCCAGTCGCTCGGCGCCGAGCCGACCGCGATCGGCGAGCTGCTGTGGGGCCAGGAGGTCAGCGCCCAGGAAGAGATGGAGCGCAACTGGGCCGGCGTGCAGGACTGGCTCGGCGACCTGCTGATCGCGCGAGGTGTCGACCGCATCAGCGCCGAGGAGCTGACCGTCCCGCCCGGGATGGACGAGCTGTTCAGCCTGCTGACGATCAAGCGCCACCACGAGTCCGGCGAGTACGACGCCGTGATCGTCGACTGCGCGCCGACGGGCGAGACGCTGCGCCTGCTTTCGTTTCCCGACGTCGCGCGCTGGTGGCTGGACAAGGTCTTCCCGCAGCAGGGCCGGATCCTCGACGCCGCCCGCCCCTTCGCGCGCGCCGTGCTCGACGTCTCGCTGCCGGGCGCCGAGGTCTTCGATGACGTTCAGCGCCTCGTGCGCAACCTGATTGCCATGAACGAGATCCTGCGCGATAACGAGCACGTCTCGGTGCGGCTGGTGATGACCCCTGACCGGATGGTCGTCGACGAGGCGCGGCGGACGTTCACCTATCTCAACTTGTACGGGTACCTGACCGACGCGGTCGTGGTCAACCGCGTCTTCGGCGCCGAGGTCGGCGATTACTTCGGCGCGTGGCGCGAGCGCCAGCAGGAGCAGTTGGTCTCCGTGCGCGACGCGTTTGCTCCGGTGCCCATGTTGCAGGCGCCGTACTTCGACGAGGAGGTGGTCGGTGAGGCGATGCTCGACCGCCTCGGCGACGCGCTCTTCGAGGATGGCGACGAGGCCCACGCGCTGCACCATCGCTCGGTCTCCGAACGCTTGGAGCTGCGCGCCGATGGCGCGACCCTGCGGCTCGAGCTGCCCTTCGCCGAGAAGGGCGACATCTCGCTCAAGCGCCTCGGCGCGGAGTTGATCGTGCGCGTGGATGGGCACAAGCGCACCATGCTGCTGCCGCCGGCGCTGGACGACCTCGAGCCCACGGGCGCCACGTTGAAGGACGGCGCGCTGACGATCTCCTTCGAGCCTGTGGCCACCGCGGCCGCCGCCGATGGCTGAGCCCGAGCCCCTCCGGCTCGACGAGTTGCGCGCGCGGCTACGCGAGACGCAGGCCGCCGCCGAGCGGCTCGCCGGACAAATCCCACCGCAAGGCTGGGCGTCGGCCCAGGCGCGCAACGAGACGGCCGAGGAGATCCAGGCGCTGGTCAGCATCCTCTCGGCACTGCGCGCCGTCGTGCCCGACGACCTCTGGGAGCAGGTGCGCGAGATCGTCCGCCAGCTGCTGCTGTTGCTGCGCGCGCTGCTGGACCTGGTCGTCGAGCGCCTCGGCGCCGTCGAGCACGGGGCGGGCGAGACAGATTCGCGGGGCAGGTCCAGCTCCGGCCTGCAGGACATCCCCATCACCTGATCCGATCCTGTCGCCCGCCTACAATCGGCCCGATGGGGCAGGCACCAACGACGTCGATCCTGGCCGCGCTCATCCGCGCGCGGCTGCGCTGACGCCGTGATCAAGCGTCTGCCAAGGTCCTTCAACGCGCTCGTGTCCGAGCAGCGCGTCGTCGTACTGGCCGCTGCGCTCGTGCTCGTCTCGATGCTGCTGCCGTGGTACTCCAAGACGACCAACGGCGTCACCCGCGCAGGTCTGTCGGCCACCCACGAGGCGAAGATCGCGATCTTCGTCCCGTCGTTCGTCGAGGCGTCGATCTTCCTCGTCGCCATCGCCATCCTCGTGTTGATGTTCTTCCGCGGCGAAGGCAGCGCGTTTCACCTGCCGTTCGGCGACGGCCTCGTCGTCACGGCGGGCGGGGCGTGGGTCGGCTTCCTCGTCTTCTACCGCTTCATCGACCAGCCCGCGGGCGGCAAGACCAACAACCTGGTCTACAGCTATGACCTGTCCTGGGGCATCTTCTTCGGGCTGCTGGCCGCCGCGTTCCTGATCTACGCGGGGACCCGGCTGCGGCTGGCGCGGGTGGCGGAGCCGCCGCTGCCGGGCGAGGGGCCGGAGGCGCCGACGGTCGCCGACCGACGGGCACGGCGCCAAGCCGAGCGCGAACAGCCGCCACCTCACGCCGACGAGGCCCCGACGTCCGTCGCTCCCGCCCCGGCGCCGACGGTCCGGCGTCCGGCGCGTCCTCCGCGGGCCGAGCGGCCAGAGATCGACGGCGGGACGCAGCTGAGCTTCGACGAGCAGGAGTAACGAGCGGCGAGGGCGGGAACGCCCTGGTCATGCTCCTGCGCCGACGCCGTACCTCAGAGGACATCGACCGCGACCGCGAGGTCATCGTCGAACACGGGCCGTCCCTCGCCAAGGGCCCCGCGCTCATCGCCGGATCGCTCTTGGTCGCCTTCGGGCTCGCGGCCCTCCTGAAGAACAACGACTTCCCGTCGTTCTCCTCCAGCTTCCCCGACGGAACCGTGCAGGGCACCAACTTCCTCGGCTTCGAGGTCAACGGCTGGACGGCGTTCTTCGCGATCACCGCCGGCGCGCTGCTGCTCTTCGGCGCCGCTCAACACCACCTGGCCAAGATGATGTCGTTGCTTGTCGGCCTCGCGCTGGCGGCGTGTGCCGTGATCGCCATCATCGACGGCCAGGACGTCCTCGGCCTCGCAGCCGCCAACTTCTGGACCAAGCTCGGCTTCGCCGTCGCCGGCGGCGTCCTGCTCGTCAACGCCCTGATGCCGCGCACGACACGCCGCCGTGAGGTGGCGACCGCCACCGATGACACCGTCGACGACACGCCGCGCCGCCGACGCTTCAGCCGCGACACCGAGGCCCCGACAACCGTCGGTGAGCGCCCGGCGCAGACCGGCGCCGACGCGCCGACCACGACGCACCGCGCGCCCTAGAAGTCCAGCGGCCCGCTGTCCTGGTAGGACTGATACGCGCCCAGGATCAGCAGCGCGGTGGCGATGAAGAGGACCGCGATCCCGATCCCGACGATGCGGTAGTCGCGGAAGATGTGGCCCATCACGGCCAGCACGAAGCCGAACGCCATCAGCGCGTAGACGGGTGTGGCGGGGATGGCCCCGAGCATGAGCACGGGGTGGGACCCTAGGGCCTCGTAGACTTTCGCGTCCATGCCGGTCGAGCCCAACTCCGTCACCGATGTCCACGATGGCCTGCGAGCGACGGGCTACCTGCCCCGCGAGTCCACCGCGCTGGTCAGCTACCTCGCCGCAAAGCTCGGCAAGCCGATCCTCGTCGAGGGCCCCGCGGGCGTCGGCAAGACCGAGCTCGCCAAGGCGCTGGCCAAGTACCTGGGCCGCGAGCTGGTGCGGCTGCAGTGCTACGAGGGGCTCGACGAGGCCAAGGCCTTGTACGAGTGGAACTACCGCAAGCAGTTGCTGCGCATCCAGGCCGAACGCCAAGGCACCGGCTGGGATGACGTGCAGGACGACATCTTCGGCGAGGAGTTCCTGCTCGAGCGCCCGTTGATGACCGCGATCGCCTCGCCCGAGCCGGTCGTGCTGCTGATCGACGAGATCGACAAGACCGACCAAGAGTTCGAGGCGATGCTGCTGGAGGTCCTCTCGGACTTCCAGATCTCGATCCCCGAGCTCGGCACGGTGAAGTCCAAGTCGCACCCGGTCGTGCTGTTGACCTCCAACAACACGCGGGAGCTGACCGAGGCGCTCAAGCGTCGCTGCCTCTACCTGTGGCTCGACTACCCCGAGCTCGAGCATGAGCTGGAGATCGTCCGCCTCCACACGCCCGACCTCCCCGAGGCCGTCGGCCGCAAGCTCGTGGAGGTCGTCGCGATGGTCCGCGACCTCGACCTCAAGAAGCCGCCGTCGATCGCGGAGTCCATCGACTGGGCGCGCGCCCTGCTGCTGCTCGGCGCCCAGGACATCGACACCAAGATGTTCAACGACACCATCTCGGTGATCGTCAAGCACCGCACGGACCTCGACATCGTCGCCGAGCGCGTCGGCGTGAAGCTCGGTGCCCCCGCTCCCTCATAGGAACGCCCGCCGCGCGGGCGTCCACGGCTCGGCCCAGCTCGAGCGCCCCGGCATCGCCGGCCGGCTGCTGGAGTTCGGCGAGGAGCTGCGCGGCGAGGGCGTCGCGATCGGCACCAGTGAGCTGCTCGACGCGTTCGCCGCGCTGCAGCACGTGCCGTGGACCGAGCAGGTCGACTTCCGCGAGGCGCTGGCCGCGACGCTGGCCAAGTCCCCGGACGACCGCCGGGTCTTCGAGCTCGTCTTTGACCGCTTCTTCTTCCGCGCGGCCGAGCTGGCGGCGATCGAAGAGGGCGTGCGCGAGGAGGGCGGGATCTCGCCCGACGACGCCGGCGCGATGGACATGGAGGAGCTGCGCCGCCAGGTCGCGGCCGCGGTGCGCGACGGCAACCAGGCGCTGATGCGCGACCTCGCACGGCTGGCGATTGCTGCGTTCGGCCGCCAGGGCGAGGGCTCGGGGGTCATCGGCGTCGACGTCCAGCGGATCCGGCGCTCGCTGGCGCTGCGGAGCGACCCGCAACCCGACCTGCCGCCGCAGGATCCGCGCCGCGATGGCCTGCCGCGCGACGAGATCCGCCGCTTCGAGGCGATGCTGCGCCAGGAGCTTGAGCGCGGGCAGATCGAGCGCACCGAGCAGCTCTCCCCCGCGCGGCCTTTGAATGAGCTCGACCGCGCGCTGCCGTCCGGGCCGCTGCAGGATCTGGCCGCGGTCCACCGCGTTGTCGCACAACTCAAGCGGCGCCTGAAGACCCAAGGCAACGAGCAGCGTGGCCAGAAGCGCCACGCGGCCGTCGACATGCGCAAGACGATGCGCGCGTCGCTGGAGTTCGGCGGCGTGCCGGCGGTCATCAAGGAGAAGCCGGTGCGGCCGCGGCGGCCGGAGATCTACGTGCTCTGCGATGTCTCGACCTCGGTCACGAGCGCTTCGGTCTTCTTCTTGTCGGTGCTGCACGCGCTGCACGACTCGTTTCGCAAGATGCGCTCCTTCGTCTTCATCGAGCGGATCTCCGAGGTGACCGAGATCTTCGCCAAGGAGCGCGACTTCAAGGCGGTCTCAGAGGCGATCGGCCGCGACTCCGGGGTGGCCGACATCAGCGGCTACACCGACTACGGACGCGTCTGGACCGAGTTCCGCGAGCTCGTCGAGGACGACCTGCACCCGCGCGCGACGGTGATCGTGCTCGGCGACGCGCGCACCAACGGCCGCGACCCGCGCGCCGACATCTTCGCCAAGATCGCCTCCAAGGCCGGCCGCACCTTCTGGCTGAACCCCGAGCCGAAGTTGTACTGGAACTACGGCGACTCGGTGATCTCAGCCTACGAGCAGCACTGCGACGCCTACGAGTGCTGGACGACCCAGCAGCTCGAGGACTTCGTCAAGGCGCTGACGCAGCCGATCCGGCGCTGACGACTCGGAGACTGGTCTGCGTCACCGAGCGCCGCTACGCCGCGGCGCGGATCGTGCCCATGAGCTGCTCTTCGAAGCGATCGTGCTCACCGAAGTGCGTGTTGCCGTCCTTGATCCGAACGTAGGCCCAGTAGAACTCGAACAGGCCGAGGGTGATGACGGTCAAGAAGAGGTAAAGCGGGTAGCTGCGGTCGGGAACGACCTCATCGACCACGATGGGATGTTTGCCGATTCCAAGCTTGTTGAGCAGCGTGGAGGCCTTCTCGATGTACTCGGCTTCTGCGCGCTGATGCTGCTGGAGGTCGGCGTTCAGGAACCACAGGACGAAGAGGAAGCCAAGGCCCAAGGTGATGATGCTGATGACGATCCAGAGGCCGGGACTGCGCTCTTTGCCGCGCTGAAGTCGCTGGTAGTCCTCGTTGAGAACGCGGACCTCGTCGATCCCGCGGGCCTGCTGTTGTGACTGACCGATGTCGGCTGCACGCTCCTCGATGAGCTTCAAGAGATCGTCGTTGAACCTGCCCATGCGCCGGAAGTGCTCCTGCTGACGCTGGATCATCTTGAAGTGCGCGTAGATCGTGTAGATGCCGAAGGTGAAGAACCCGACGACCAGATACATCGCGTAGGACATGTGAACGTCCGTGTCACGCCTGCGACGCGACTCGCGGTCCAGCAGCGGAAACGTCTCGAGTGGGGTCGAGCGATGTGGACTGGCCGGAGGCTGGGTCACGGCCGGTGTCAACGGTGACGGCGCCTCAGGGGTTTCGAACTCAGGAACCATACGATTTCTCTCTTTCCAAAGTGATCACACGGCCGTTCTACCAGTCCGTATGGCGCGAGTGCAAGGTGCTCAGCGATCATTGTCAGCTTTTCGCTCAGGAACCGTTCGGCCATCCGGGTCTTGGAACCCCCGACATTTGGCTCTGGTACGGTCACTCCGCAGAGACACAGGGGGGCTCGCGGAAGCGGGCTGAGATAGCGCCTTCGGACCCCGGCGCTGACCCTTCGAACCTGGTCGGGGTAATGCCCGCGGAGGGAGCAGATGGCGACGAGGGTCGGGGCTGTGGTGCAGACGCCTCGCGATGTCGAAGGTGATGTGCTGCTGGAGGGTGTGACCCGCCGGTTCGGTGCGGTCGTTGCGCTGCAGGACGTCACGCTGCGCGTCGCGCCCCGAGAGGTCGTCGCCGTGGTCGGGCCGAGCGGCTGCGGGAAGTCCACGCTGTTGGAGCTGGTGTGCGGGCTGCAGCGCGTGGATGCCGGCACGCTGACCGCGGGGCGCGCCGTCTTGATGCCCCAGCGCGATCTCCTGCTCCCGTGGCTGGACGCGCGCGACAACGCCGCGCTGCCGCTGCGGCTCGCCGGCACCGGGAAGGATGCCGCCCGCGCAGAGGCCCACACGCTGCTCGCCGAGCTCGGCCTCGACGGCTTCGAGCGCTCGCGCACGTGGGAGCTGTCGGGCGGGATGCGCCAGCGCGTCGCCGTCGCGCGCACGCTGCTCTCCGGCGCGCCGATCCTCTGCCTCGACGAGCCGTTCGGCGCGCTGGACGCGATCACGCGGGCCGATGCGCAGGCATGGCTGGCGTCCATCCTGGACCGCACGCCGCGGACCGTCCTGCTCGTCACCCACGACGTCGAGGAGGCGGCGGTCCTCGCCGACCGCGTCATCGTGCTCTCGCCGCGACCGGGGCACGTCGTCGCCGACCTCCAGGTCGGCGTTCCGCGCGGCCCGGCCGGCCGGTCGCCCACCGACCCGCAGATCGTCGCCGTCCGCGCGCGGGCGCTCGAGGCACTCCGGGGAGCGATGGCCTGATGGCCGCCGCGTTGGTCATCATCTTGCTGCTCGGCGGCTGGGAGGCCTATGCGCGGCTGGGCTCGATCGACGACTTCATCTTGCCTGCCCCCGACCAGGTCGCCGCCTCGCTCGTCGACGACCGCGGGCTGTTGTGGGACAACCTGCTCGTCACCGCGCAGGAGGTCGTGCTCGGTCTCGCGCTCGCGCTCGCGCTCGGCCTGCTGCTCGCCCTCGCGCTCCACCACTTCGCGCCGCTGCGCCGCGCCATCTACCCGCTGCTGGTCGGCACGCAGGCGATCCCGATCGTGACGATCGCGCCGCTGCTGGCGGCATGGTTCGGCTACGGGTTGTTGCCCAAGCTCGTGATCGTCGCGCTGGTCTGCTTCTTCCCCATCGTCGTCACGACGCTCGACGGCCTCGCCGCCGTCGACCCCGAGCAGCACAAACTGCTGCGCACCCTGGGTGCAAGCCGCGCGCAGACGTTCCGCTGGGTCGAGGCGCCGGCCGCCCTACCCGCGGCGCTCAGCGGCGCCAAGATCGCCGTCGCCGTCGGCGGCATCGCTGCCGTCTTCGCCGAATACGCCGGCTCCGAAAATGGCCTCGGCCACCTGCTGCTGCAGTCGATCCCCCAGCTGGAGACCGCGCGCGCCTGGGCGACGGTCGTCGTCCTCGCCGCGCTAGCCGTCGCCTGCTTCTCCCTCCTCGCCCTCGCCGAGCGCCAGCTGACGCCGTGGGCCCACCGAAAGGATCCCGACGCATGAACCGCCGCGCCGCCGCCTCTGTCCTCGCCGTCCTGACGATCGCCCTCGCGCTGTCGGCCTGCGGCTCCAAGAAGGACGTCACGACGACCCAGGGCGGCCTCCAGCGCGTCACCGTGGTGCTCGACTACCTGCCCAACGCCGACCACGCGCCGATCTACGCCGCGCAGGCGACCGGCGCGTTCAAGGCAGCGGGGCTCGACGTCCGGCTCCAGACGCCCTCGGACCCCGCCGCGCCGCTCAAGCTCGTCGCCGCCGGCCAAGCCGACATCGCGATCTCCTACGAGCCCGAGCTGCTGCTGGCCCGCGACAAGGGCGCGCACCTGGCCGCGATCGGGGCCCTTGTGCAGAAGCCGCTGACGTCGATCATCTCGCTCGGCGGCAAGGTCAAGACGCCCAAGGAGCTGAAGGGCACGAAGGTCGGGACGGCGGGCATCCCGTACCAATCGGCGTATCTCAAGACCATTGCGAAGGAAGCCTCCGTGGATCCGTCGTCGATCCACGAGATCAACGTGGGCTTCAACCTCGTCGGCAGCATGTTGTCCAAGAAGGTCGACGCGACGCTCGGCGCCTTCTGGAACGTCGAGGGCGTCCAGTTGCAGCGCGAGCACAAGCAGCCGACGATCATCCGCATGGAGCAGGCCGGCGTGCCGACCTACCAAGAGCTCGTCTTCGTCGCCGACACCGACCGGCTGCAAGAGAAGGGCGTCGGCGACGTGATGCGCCGCTTCCTGCAGGCGGTCTCGCGCGGCGCCAAGGCGGTCAAGGCCGATCCGAACGTCGGCGCCGACGCGCTCGTCAAGGCCGACCCGGATCTCGACCGCTCGTTCACGCTCGCCTCGGTCAAGGCGACGCTGCCGGTCTTCTTCCCCGACAACGCCAGCTTCCCCTGGGGCTACCAGAACGCCGACGAGTGGAAGGCCTACGGCCAGTGGATGTTGTCCAACAAGCTCGTCAAGTCACTTCCGACGCCGACCTCGCTGACCAACGAGTTCCTCCCGGGCCGCGGCATCTGACGAAAACGCTGGTCGAGTTGACCGGCAATGCACCGGTCAACTCGACCAGCAGCGCGCCTATGCCGCGGCGGCGAAGCGCAGCGAGGCGGCGCCGCCTGTGGCGCGTACGCCGAGCGCGTGGAGACCGGCGAGGCCGGTCCAGCCCTCGTAGGGCTCAAAGTAGGCGAGGACCTCTTCTTCGGTGGCGCGCGCGCTCGGTCGCCCGCCGGCCTGCGCGCGGCCCACAAGCTTCATGTAGGCCAAGTCGCCAGCGGGCAGGACGTCGTGGCGGCCCTGGCCGTGCAGGGCGAGCACGGCGATCGTCCAGGACCCCACGCCTCGGATCTTGCGCAGCCGCGCCCAGGCGCGCTCGTGGTCGGACGCGTGGAGATCGACGCGCCCCGTCGCGACCTCCCGCGCGACCCTCACCAGCGCCAGCGCGCGAGCGGCCGACAGATCGAAGGACTGCAACAACGCCGGCGCCGTCGCGGCCAGCGTCGCCGCGCTGGGCAGATCGCGCAGGACCGTCTCGCCGTCCCATCCGACCGCGCGCCGACCCAGCCGCCCCACGATCCGCCGCTCGATCTCCGCGGCCCGCTCGTACTCGATCAGCTGCTCGCAGATCGCCCATGCCAGCGCCTCGAACGGCTCCGGCCGTCGCGCGCCCCGCAGGTGGGGCCGCATCCGCACCGAAGGGCCGATCAGCGGATCGTCCCGAAAGCGCTCGTAGAACGGCGCCAGCGACTCGTCGACGCCGAACGCGCGCCGCAGCCGCGCAATCGCCTCCTCGCACACATCCGCCCGCGCACCCCGCGCGCCGATGACGACGCGATCGGCCGACGGCTGCGCGGCCCGCAGCACCACCGGCTCGTCGTCGACATGGAGCAACCGCTCCAGCACCCCACCCCGCCGCCGCGCAACACCATCCATCCCACCAGCACCGGGCAGGCGAAACGGCCACACCGGCCGGATCTCACGACGCACTTCGATCATCGGGCGCGAGAGGCTACGCCCCACGGCAGACGCGCGCCTATTCCGGCGCGCGCAGCGCCGCGTACGCCTTGAGGACCTTCTTGTCGAAGCTCGCAAGCGAGACCTCCGTCGAGCCACGGTGCTCCGCCTGCACAGCAGTGGCCAGCGCAAAGGCGTCGGGCAACTTGAGACCGGTCCGTGCTCGCACGCTCGCAGCCTGCTCGGCCAGTTCGCCGTCGACCGGGACCGTCTCGATCGTGAAATGCACGAGCATCTGCTTCACGTGCTCCTCGCGGCCGACACGCAGCGGACCGATCAGGATCTCCGCGTAATTGACAGCGCACAAGAGCCGGCGGGTACCCGGCACCAGCGAGGCGCGCACCTGCTCGACGGCCTGCTCATGATGGGCGTCATCGACCTTGAGAAAGCCGATGAGGACGTCGCTGTCGAAGACAACTACGCCCACCCGCCACGGACCTCCTCCAAATACCCGTCCGGATATACCGTCTTGTCGAAGCTGCCCGCGTACACGTCGATCAGCTCATCGCTCTTGACCAACTCGAGACGACCGGGACCGACGCTCATGATCCGAACATCGTCGCCCGGCTCTAGGCCAGCCGCCCGCATGACGTCGGCGGGGATCGTCACCTGGTTCTTACGAGAGACCGCACTCATGCCCTTTACCGTACCAGCGGACGGTAAAGGGTGCGAGTCGTCAGTTGCGGTTGAGCAGGTGGATGTCCACCAAGAACGACCGCGACGCGCGGACGTCGCCAAGCGCCTTGCGGTCCTTGCGCCGACCTCGGACCTGCTTCTTGGCGCGGCGGTGGCGGACGACGGCGACCGTTGCGGCGCCGGCGGCGAAGCCGGTGACGGCGACTGCTGCGGCTTGGACGGCCACCGGGCCGGCGACGGTCAGGCCGCGGCCGCCGCGCAGGCCCACCGGTGCGGGTGCGGGGACCTCGCGTGGCGGGGCCCCTTCGGGCACGGGCAGCGCGTCCACGACCTCCGCGTCGTCGGCGTCGGCGCCGAGATCCTGCTCGAAGGGATCCGTCACAGCGCCCTAGGATGCCGCATCGGCCCGACGGGCGCGATGCCAATCCTCAAGTGGCACCCGAAGCGGTGTCGCGCTGTCCGCCGGTCTGCTGGCGGGCAGGTGCGGAGGGGGCTGCGCCGAGCGACCGGTTGCCGGTCGCGTGGGTGGCAGTGCCGAAGACCCGATCCCAGTACGGCGCGCTGATCCCGAAGCCGCGCTCGTCGTCCTGGAAGTGGTGGCGCATGTGCAGCTCGCGCAGCTTGTTCCCGAGCGCCGTGCGCGGCGTGTGGTGGTGCACGTGGTAGTGGAGCATGTCATAGGCCAAGTAGCCCACGAGGAAGCCGCCGCCGAAGACCAGCGCCGCGTCGTAGCCCAACAGCAGCCAGAACGCGCCGAGCACCAGCGCACCCAGCGGCACGCTCACCGACGGTGGCATGACCAAACGCAGCGGGTCGTTCGGGTGGTCGTGGTGGACGCCGTGGATCATCCAGTGCAGCCGCATGCCCAGCGGGCTCGAGTACGGCTCGAAGTGGAAGACCACGCGGTGCAGCCAGTACTCGAACAGCGTCCAGAAGACATAGCCGGCGACCAGCAGCAGGACGCCCGCCAACGCGCTCATCCGGCCCAAGCCGGTCACGAGCAGCACCGCGATGACCGGACCGAAGATCAGTGGCGGCACCGACGGGTGGACCCGC